>CAYRNU010000020.1:0-10161 GCA_964425795.1 uncultured Candidatus Saccharibacteria bacterium
ATCCTGAACTGATTCACCGCTTGGATCTTCTTCGACAAACAATATTGTTGCAGGACCGGTGTACGCCACATCAAGCGACGCAACGGGAATCGCAAAATCAACCGGCTGTCCCGCAATTGCGCGATCCATCCAGTCCATAGGAAGCGGACCGAATGGCTTGGCAGCCATAACGACGGCATTAGTTACAGCATTGCGGATTTCAATGGTGCCAGCCTGGCCCTCGAACAAAATCCATCGGCATGACAAGTCACTATCAGTATGCACTGTTCCCTGGATAATAAACGGAACTGAAACGATACTGCCGGGAAGCGGGGCGTCAATAGAAAGTCCACAAGGGCTTTCAGCTGGATCATTTACCAAGGCAGTTTCTTCAGAATCAGTAATGCTCGGTGCTTCTGCCTTATGATATCGATTGCTGTATATCCAGCCGACAACCAATAGTCCTACTAATACAAGGATGACCATGACAATAGTTATAGTGCCGCGCTGTGATTTCATAGATAATCTATATTAGATGATATGGATATAGTGTAACACAAGAAAACACCCGCACTATTCGTGAGGGTGTTTTTCTGGATTATGAGAGGAAGTACAATCCGTTCTTGTCTTTCTTGAAATACTTAGGATTCTGAAGATTTACCAAAATGGTGTTTTTCTTCAAATATCGTTCTTTTAGAACACGGTCAACGATTTCTTCTCGGGATAGGGCCTTGCCTTCTTCCTTCAAGATGTTTTCGATGACTTCGCGAACGACTCCGCCGCGATATCCCCATTCTTTCAATGCGTAGAACCCTCGGCCGACCAATACGAATCGATCATCCTTGATCAGTTCGTTGTGACAGGTAGCGACATGGATTTTCTTGCCGAAGGTCTTGCTAATCGCTTCTGCAACTTCACGGAAGTGCAATGGTGATCCTGCCTTTCGCATAACCAGATATGCATAATCCTTGATACCGCGAGTCTTTACATTTGGAGATGTAGACTTACCCCATTCACCCAACGGGTTTGAAGCAAGCGCCTTTGAAATGCCCAACCATCGCTTTGCAGTAGTTTCATTTTTATGAATATCAGGAACGGAAGCGGTATGACTGTGGTCCAAGAACTTCTTGATCAGGTCGCGCTCTGAAACGAGATCGTGTTCCTTCAAATCACCATGGATTCCCTCAAGCGCCTTGTAAACGCAAATTGATGTGCCGTCATCAACGACCCAACATTTTTTAAACTTATCGTTTTCTTTCTGTTCTTTGAACTGTTCACCAAGGACCAAATAAAGATGGATATGGTTCTGGGTTACCTGATCAGATGCAAGTTCTGAGAGCAGCGACTCTTCGCTGACGACGCCACCCAAGGAGTGGATGATGGCTTCGATTTCTTCAAAAATTTCTTTAGCTTCAGCGTAGGTATCGGCTTTTTTGATAGCTGCTAGGGCAAAGTTTTCAATCTGACGTACGCGTTCGCGAGTAATGCCAAATTCCTGGCCGATTGCTTCCAGTGTTTTTCGTTCGCCATCTTCAAGTCCGAAGCGGTTTACGATAACGTAGCGCGCTCGGTCCTGGAGAGGCTTCAGGATTTTTTTAGTTGTCTGTTTTGGTTTGAAAGTGATTTTAACTTTTGCCATAGAACTGTCTAAATGTTGTTATTAAAAGCCAAGTAATTGCTGCATCAAATAGAGAGTACCATGGGGAAAACTATACGTCAAGCCCCTCCTCTATTTCTTTTTCAGAACCTTTTTCAGGTATTTGCCAGTGTATGACTTTGGATTGTTTGCCACTTCTTCCGGCGTGCCTTTTGCCACCAAATGACCTCCGCCGATACCACCTTCGGGTCCAAAATCAAGCAGATAGTCAGCTGATTTTATGATATCCATGCTGTGCTCGATCACTACAACAGTGTTCCCTTTTGCAATGAGTTTGTTCAAGACTTCCAACAGCTTTGCAACATCATCATAGTGCAATCCCACCGTCGGTTCATCCAATAAATAGATGGTTTTTTCCTGGAACGGACGGTACAGCTCCGACGAAATCTTTACGCGCTGCGCCTCCCCCCCTGAGAGCGTAGTAGCAGATTGTCCTAACGCCAAATAACCGAGACCCACATCAAGAAGCGTTTTCATGCGGTCAGAAATAGCGGGAATGTCTTGGAAGAAATCCAATGCTTCTTCTACAGTCATTTGCAAGACTTCATAAATATTTTTCTTTTTGTATTTTACCTGGAGCGTTTCCTTGTCGAACCGCTTTCCATTACATACATCGCACGTTACATAGACTGTCGGCAAAAAATGCATTTCAACAGCAATTTCTCCGTTGCCCTGACACGCCTCACAACGGCCGCCTTTTACGTTAAAGCTGAATCGATTCGCCTTCCATCCGCGCAACCGCGCTTCTTCTGTAGTCGCAAATAAATCACGAATATGCGTGAATGATCCAGTATACGTAGCAAGGTTTGATCGCGGAGTTCGTCCGATTGGCGACTGATCAATCATGATTGCGCGTGCCAAAAATTCGCTTCCCGTAAAACTGGCACAATTGTATGTCTGCGCACTGCGATATCGTCGATCAAAGCGAGCTTGAAGATTTTTATGCAGCACTTCATACAGGAATGTTGATTTTCCCGAACCCGACACACCTGTAATTGCGACTAACTTACCCAAGGGTATTTCCGCATTCAGATTATGAATATTAAAAGCATTCGCTCCGACAATTTTAATAATGCCCTTGTCAGAGGTTCGGCGTTTTTCAGGAACCGGAATCACTTCTTCGCCGCGCAGATACGCTAGCGTTCGCGATTTTGAGGAATTAGTTTTTGCGGTCAATAGTTTTTCCAAATCATCGGCAACAACCACGTTACCTCCATGCACGCCAGCCTTGGGCCCGATATCAACAATATAGTCGGAAGCAAACATGACGTCCTCGTCATGTTCCACAATAATAATGGTGTTGCCGAGGTCACGCAGATTGAGCAATGTCTTGATCAAGCGATCATTGTCACGCTGATGCAATCCAATTGTCGGTTCATCCAGTACATACAAGGCACCTACCAATCGCGATCCCAGCTGAGAAGCCAATCGAATGCGCTGCGCCTCACCTCCTGAGAGCGTATTTGCCTTACGATCTAGCGAGAGATATTCCAGCCCCACGTCCAGCATGAATTTCAATCGCGCCTGGATTTCTTTGATCACTACATGAGAAATTTCTATTTCCTGATCGCTCAAATCAAGTCCATTGAAAAAATCCATTGCATCCTTGTTGGACATTCCGGTCACATCAACAATGTTCTTGCGCTTCTTTTCATCAGGTCCACCGATGAATACATTCAATGCCTCCGCGCGCAGGCGCTTGCCATTACATGCTTCACATTCATCAAGCGCGCCATAATATTTTGTTCCCAATCCATTACAGGTTTCGCAGGCGCCGTATGGAGAGTTAAACGAGAACAAGCGCGGCTCGACTTCAGGGAATGAAAATCCGTCGAACGGACATGAAAACTTTGATGACATCAAGAATTCATCACCCGTAGAAAATACAATGCGCACCAGTCCTTCAGCCTCTGCGAGTGACAGCTCGATCGCTTCCGCCAAACGCATTCGACTGCCTGATTTATCGTCGCGGAATTCATGCACCGCAAAACTGTCGACCAATACGTCGATTTCATGCTTTTTCGTTTTTGACAACGTAATCTGCTCACGCAAATTTTTCATTACGCCATCGAGCCGCACGCGTGAAAATCCCTTACCCAAAAAATCGTACAGCATTTGATAGTATTCTCCTTTTCGTCCGCGAACAACCGGCGCAAAAATATCCACTGTCGTTTCACTCCATTCAACCCCCATCACTGATTTCTTGCCCTTTGAACTTTTTGAGTACTCGTCTACTTTTTTCAAGACAGCGGCAATCATTTCTTCATTTGAGAGCTTTTTGATTTCACGTCCGCAGATCAGACAATGAGGATGTCCGATGCGCGCATACAATACACGCAAATAATCGTAAATTTCAGTAATCGTCGCAACAGTCGAACGAGGATTGTTCGAACGTGATTTTTGGTCAATTGAAATTGCAGGAGAGAGTCCGATGATTTCATCAACGTCAGGTTTTGGCATCTGGTTCAAGAACTGGCGCGCATAGGCTGACAACGATTCTACATAGCGTCGCTGACCTTCGGCAAAAATGGTGTCGAATGCCAAAGAAGACTTTCCTGATCCAGAAAGCCCTGTTATCGCCACCATCTTGTTGCGCGGCATGCGAACCGTAATATTCTTTAGATTATGGGTTCGCGCGCCCTTCACGACGATTTCATCCTGAGGTTGTGGTTGTTTTTTTGCTGACATAACAATCTGTGCATAGCGTACCATAGGGGCACAAAAAAACCATCATAATCGTATTAGACTATGATGGCTGAGGTTTTTTAAAAAAGATGGTGGTATTTTCATGATCGCGACTGTGCGATATGACACCCGTAGTTTCGGCAATTTTGAACATTTTTGATTGAGCGCTTTTTTTATACTCTTCAAATAAATATTCATATACCCGACGATCCTGATTAGGAAATCGGCGCCTAATGTCTACCACGATGTTCTCGGTCATGATGAATGCCATAAAATCAAACCAATCGTTTCCTTTCAATGCGGAAGGACTTTTGATCAGAGGCTCGAATCCAAAATGCAGAATACCGGCATCCTGGTATTTTCTCATGTCGTAGTTGCATCGATGTGCAAATTGGAGGCTAAACAACACTCCACAACCCGCAGTCATAATGTCGCGAGGATTTTTGATTAGAGGAATGTCGCTCTTCAGCATTCTTGACTTGAATCTGGCAATCTCGTGTTGAACTATTGCCGGATCCAATTCATCCATTCTACCGAGAGATACTATATATAGCCGCGAATCATCGTGACTGGTACTTTTTAATTCATCATACAGAGACACGGATACGGTCTCAATATGACAGTAATCCATATGTTCCATAATATTATTTTTTTATATTATACCATTTTTAAATTAAAAAGCAAGTCATACGACTTGCTTTTGTGTGCAGAATTATTGTGCTGTACGCGAATAATTTATCCGTTGTTCCCCAGCCACATAGGGCGCGACCTGGTATTGCGTAAAGTAGATAGTTACAACGTTGTCAGTAAACGTGAAATTTTTGAAATTCAGATCATTAGGCTGAGTTCCATCCATAATGAATGTTTCGTTCGCATAATCTCCCAGCGATGAGCGCAATTCCTTGCGAGAATATTCCGACAGGGTTACGAGATAATTTGGATTCCCGGGAAACATATCAGCCAACGAAACTATCTTTTGATTTTTAACGTCGTAATTAAAAGTCACAATATTTTCATATCCATGCGCTCCGCCGGTAAATCCACCGATGCGCATCACAAAACTGATGTAATTTGCATTGATCTGAACCTGTTCCCATTTCACATATAATTCATATTGATCAATCTTGCGCGGCTCGCGGCCTTCGCTAATATCAAGCGCAATCATAGATTTCTGATTATCTTCAGCCTGCATCTTGTGATCAGCGATGGCATCCATCACGGTTTTTTCAATAGACTGATTGAAAATCGGAGCAACTCCCTCAAACTGAGGATATTCCGCAGTAATCGCATAGTAACTATTTGATTCCTCGACTGACTTAACTGATAGTTTGATTTCGCTTTCAGCTATGGGTTCTACTGCTGTCGGATTCTGCTTCTGGTTATGCTTTAACCAAAACCCTCCGCCAATGAATGCTACTAGTGCAAATAATCCTGCAATGGTTGTTAAAAGTTTTTTTCGTTCCATATGCAAAAAGTATACCATTGATTTGACATGGTCTCATTTGCTGGTAGACTCAGAAAAAAATGAACTATGAAACTACTTGAAACACAACCTTCCACTCCTTGGAATCCCCTGGATTGGAAAAATGCCGTAAAAGAATTTGGTTTCAGTTTCAAAAAGAAATTGGAACACTACTGCGATCATGGATTGAAAATACGATTCGATTTCAAAACATTAAATCAAAACGATGAGAAAACTGGAACTTTCAGTCATCCCAAAGAAACTGATATGATCCAGTTATCTCTCGACAACAGTGACCGTAAACTAGAGTTAATTCTAGGACCAATTGATCTTACCTACCAAAGGGTTGGAATGTCGTATGGCATCATCAAACTTAATTGTGAAAAAGAAAAAAAAGCTATTATAGAATTTTTAAAGATAGAATTGCTCTTAGAAAAAATTATTCTGTCACGCATCGGAGAATTCTTTAAAGGAGAAGTTTTTGATAATGACATCTTTCAGGGAGTATCTAAAAGCAATACTGCACAGGATTCTTAAACAATAAGAGCTGATATACATCAGCTCTTATTTTATTGCAAATTTTTCCTGAAGCAGTTTTATTTCGTCGCGCAAAATCGCAGCTGTTTCAAAATCCAGATCCTTTACAGCAGCTTTCATCTCGCGCTCTTTGGCCTTGATCAATTTTTTCGGATCACCCTTGTAGACTTCGGCGTCAATAGACATAACATTAAGCAACGCCTTTTGATGCTCGGTTTCCATACCTTCGGTAATATCCTGGATTTTTTTCAAAATCGTCTTTGGCGTAATGCCGTACTCTTTGTTGTACGCCAATTGTACATCACGACGACGATTGGTTTCAGCAATGGCGCGATTCAAACTACCAGTCATTTGGTCGGCATAAATCAGCACGCGGCCTTCGACATTGCGCGCGGCACGGCCTATGGTCTGTATCAGCGAGGTTTCGGATCGCAAAAACCCTTCCTTGTCAGCATCAAGGATTCCGATCAGCGAAACTTCAGGTAAATCAAGTCCCTCGCGCAATAAGTTAACGCCAACCAAAATATCAAATTCCCCTTTTCGGAACTGCGTCAAAATCTGAATGCGCTCGATGGTTTTGATATCGCTATGCAGATACGTTGTTTTAATACCGCGGTCTTTCAAATATGACGACAAATCTTCCGCCATTTTTTTTGTCAGCGTTGTTGCCAGCACACGGAAACCTTTTTTGATCGTCGCTTCTGCTTCGGCAATGAAATGCTGCACCTGTCCGACATATTCATCGCTTTGAGTCACAGGGAAAATATCAATCACAGGATCAATCAATCCAGTCGGACGAATAATCTGTTCAACCACTTGCTGTGATTCCTCGCGCTCGTAATTGCCAGGAGTCGCACTGACATAGACCACCTGCCCTACGCGCTGCTCAAATTCATCGTATTGCAATGGGCGGTTATCCTTTGCCGAAGGCAAGCGGAATCCAAATTCCACCAATGTTTTTTTGCGTGCCTGGTCGCCCGCATACATCGCGCCCAGCTGCGGAACCGTCACGTGCGATTCATCAATAACCGTCAAGAAATCCGGACTGCCGTCGCTCTTGTGCGGGAAATATGACAGCAACGTATCAGGGGCTTCGCCCGGCTTCTTGCCCGACAAGTGCCGCGAATAGTTTTCAATACCGCTGCAGTATCCAACCTCCTTGATCATTGCCAAGTCATAATTGGTGCGGCGCTTCAGGCGCTCGCCTTCCAGGTTCTTTCCTTCCTTTTTCAGTTTCTTCAATTGGTCTTCCAATTCCAATTTAATAGAAGCAATCGCGCGCTTGCGCTCGTCTTCATTCGTGACGAAATGCTTTGCCGGGAACATGAAAATATTTTCCTCTTCGCCCATTACGTGGGACGACACGGGATCGATCTTGAGAATGCGGCTAATCGCCCCTCCCATGATTTCAATCTGATACATGAATGTTTCAGACACTGGCATGATTTCCACCCGATTCCCCACCGAACGGAAACTACCTGATGTCAAATCTGCTGTCGTACGTTCGAAATGAATATCAATCAGCGAGCGCATCAAATCCAATCGGTTCATCTTTTGCCCGACTGCCAATTTCATATTGGTCTTTTCGTATTCTGCAGGACTGCCCAGTCCGTAGATACACGAAACCGACGCAACAATAATCACGTCTTTGCGAGTCAGCAATGATTGCGTCGAAGCATGGCGCAATCGGTCGATTTCCTTGTTGATCGAAGCGTCCTTTTCAATATAGGTATCGGTAATCGGCAAATACGCTTCTGGCTGGTAAAAGTCATAATACGAAACAAAATAATGCACGGCGTGATTCGGGAAAAATTCCTTAAACTCTTGCGCTAGCTGTGCAGCAAGCGTTTTGTTGTGAGCAATCACCAGTGTAGGTTTATCGTGATTCGCAATAACATTCGCCATCGTAAACGTCTTTCCTGATCCGGTAACACCAAGAAGCGTCTGCTTATGCAGACCTTTTTTCAAGCCATCAGAGAGTGCCTTGATAGCCTTTGGCTGATCGCCTGCTGGCGGCCATTCGGATGACAGTTTAAATACGGACATACCTGCACTGTACTCCAAAATACGTAAAAGTGTAAATATTTATTGACAACCACACTTTATAAGATACTCTCAAAGAAACAATAAAAATCTACAAGAATGGATACACCAGACACTCGCGTATATTTGCGTTTAATAGAAGAGATCAATGATACCGATAAAATGGTAAAGTTACACCAATCTGATCAGACAGATTTTATGCTGAGACAATACGAAGCAAGAAAAGAGAAATTAGTGTCTAAACTTATTAAAAAATTAATAAAACTAAACCACTCTTTTAAATTCAATCTTATTGCAATGGCTCTTAAGAAGTATTATCCAAATGCTGAATCTTTTGAAACAAATGAAATTAAATTACAAGAGATCAAATCAAGACTTGCTTAGCATCTTCTTCTTGCAACCCCGCCCAACAGCGGGGTTTTTTCTTAATACATTTCTTTTTTAATCACTTCCAATTGCCGGATAGTTTCCGGATCAGTAATCGGCGTAAAGCGCATTTTCTCTATACCATCAACAATGACATTTTCCATGAACATAGCATGAGGACGTACATCCAACATCTTGCCCGCTAGATACACACTAGACGGATACAGCGGCCGATAAATAACCATATATTCATCAGTTTCAGTGTGACTGCCGATATTCAAAACCTCATAAGCGTAATTATTCAGAGGCTTTGAAGGATCATGTTTATAGTGATAATAAAATCCTGGCTGTGGGTGTTCTGGGCGCTGCATATTATTTTCCATAATAGGTATGTAAAAATTCTTTTTTAAAATCATCAAACTTTCCTTCGATTAAACTGACGCGAATATCATCTACCAGGTGATTTATAAAATAGAGATTATGGATGGATACTAACGTAGCGGCTAGCATTTCCTTTGCATGAAATAAATGCGCTATATATGAACGGGTATAATTCTTGCAGGCATAACATCCACATCCTGTTTCGATAGGCTGCATATCAGTACGGAACGGCGAATTGAACAGATTCAGTCTTCCAGTCGCCGTATATGCGTTTCCATTGCGCGCAATACGCGTAGGCGCCACACAATCAAACGTATCAATTCCCTGCTCAATGCCCAGAAAAAAATCAATCGGTTCGCCAATACCTAATAGATGCCTTGGCTTTCCTTCAGGCAATTCATCGGTTACCCATCCCACGGCTGTCGCAATGTCGTCCTTGTCGAACGATCCGCCAATACCAAATCCGTCAAATGAATCGCCTTGCTCGGTTACCATCTCGGCAAGTCCTTTTGCAGATTCGCGACGCAAGTCTTCAAATCGTCCGCCCTGCACCACGCCAAATAATGCCTGCTTGTTGTCGCTATCCAGTTCATTGTGTCGCTGCAATGAACGCAATGCCCAACGATGCGTTCGATCCAATGCTTGTTTTTGATATTCGTGATCTGCATGCGGACTGGTGCATTCATCAAATGCAAAAATAATATCAGCTCCCAAATCATACTGGATTTCCATCGAACGTTCAGGAGTAAATCGGTGTTCACTGCCGTCCAGTACGGATTTGAACGTCACGCCTTCTTCATCGATCTTTGCAAGAGGGGCTTTTCCTGCATCGCTCCCCCGAGGAACATCATCGCCTTCGCGTGCTATCTTTGAAACATTGCTACCAAAAGCCGCTCCCAATGAAAATACCTGGAATCCTCCAGAGTCAGTCATCGTAGGACCATGCCAATTCATCATGTTTTGGAATCCGCCGTGATTTTTCACAACGTCGGTTCCTGGCTGCAGATACAAATGATACGTATTTGCCAATACAATTTGGGCTCCGAGTTCC
>CAYRNU010000021.1:0-10125 GCA_964425795.1 uncultured Candidatus Saccharibacteria bacterium
TTTGCGCAACGACTGAACAATTTCTTCATCTTCCTGTTCTTTGCGTTCGCGACCTCTCTCGCCCAATGTTCGCAGTGCTGCATCGGGTAGTTCGTTCAAATCAAGAGCGCGTTCGTGTAATTGTTCAACGGTATTAATTTTCGGATTCTCTAAAACTTCTTCAAGGAGCGCGTGCAACATCCATCCCATGCGTGGTCCTGGTGCTAATCGGACTTCGTTGATCAGATAATTTCCATCGATTGCCAATTGTGAAACGCTGATCGGATCGCGGAGCGCTTCCTCAATCATTGCATGATACTTGCGCAAACGATACGGAGTTTCTTTCTTCTTCATGCCGACACGGTCGCATTCTCGCACCTGCATCAGATCCCAAATATGATCTGTGTCTACATTGGTAATGATTCTTCGTACGGCAGACAAGGTTATCTTTTCAGTATCAGAAAAGAACATGTGATGTCGTACTAGTTTCACGACGATATCCACAGTTTTCTTTGGGAATTTTAAATCTTCCAAAATATTTTTTGTCATGCGCGCTCCCACGACTTCGTGTCCGTAAAAGGTAAATTTGTCTCTGAGAGGATGTTTTCGTCGAGTTTTTGGTTTGCCAATATCGTGAAATAGCGCTGCAAGTCTCACGTGAAACGCAAATTGTTTGTCTGCAGCATGCTGTACTGCGTGTAACAGATGATCAAAAACGTCATAAATATGCTCTCCTTTTTGTTCGCAGCCTACTCCTTCTAGTATTTCACGTGAAACATATTGTAAAATCCCTGTTTCTTGGGAAACCTTTAGTCCCTGTAAGGGGTTTTTTGACATGATAAGCTTTGAAAATTCATCGCGGATTCTTTCACGTGAAACGTTTTCGAGTTTCGAAACATTATTTTGTAGTGCCTGGAATGTTTCTTGTGAAACGGTAAACCCTAGCTGTGCTTGAAAACGAACTGCCCGCATAATACGTAATGCATCCTCAGAAAAACGGTCGTCAGCATTTCCTACCGTAGTAATTATTTTGTCTTTTATTGCTTGCTGTCCATTATACGGATCTACCATTTCTCCATTAGATGGATTTAATGCAATTGCATTCATAGTAAAATCGCGACGCTTGAGATCGTCTAAAATATTGTTGCTGAATTCTACAGAATCAGGATGTCGTGCGTTAGTGTATGTTCCTTCCAAACGGTATGGCGTGATTTCCACAACCTTCAGGGTCTCATCTGATGGGTGTTCTAATACGACTCCAACTGTTCCAAAATCATTTTCATAAAATGTTTCGGCGAATAATCCAATAATCTGCTCTGGCTTTGCATTTGTGGTTAGATCCCAATCGGTCGGTTTATTCCCTATCAACAGATCGCGCACGCAGCCACCGACTATGTAACATTCAAAGCCTGCACCGATGAGCGTTTCTGCAACTTTCTGGATTTCTTGTGGAATATTGTTTTGTAGAGTGTGTTTCATGAGAAACGTTGTATGTGCGGCCAGGGAGAATCGAACTCCCATCTCATCCTTGGCAAGGACGTGTTCTACCACTAAACCATGGCCGCTTGTTCTGTTGTCTAAAGTTCGACAATTACCATACTAGCTTAAAATAGAAATTTTTCAATGTTTTATAAAATAGTATTGTTTTGTTATATCCATCAACAATAAATAAAATATTTTTCAGTAAGACTTTGCTTTTGTTGTGAGTAAACGTTACTATTATAGAGCGCGCCTGTGGTGAAATGGATATCACAACTGACTTCGGATCAGTTATTCTGGGTTCGAGTCCTGGCAGGCGCACCGGTATACTCCCAATTATATTTAGTGTCTCTTTAGGTATTGTGTCTTTAAACACTTACCCACAGTAAAAAGCCTTTAAATAGGTGAAAATGTGGATAACTCTGTGAACAGTGTTTATAAAAGACAGTTTTATGAATTCTGTAAAAGGACTAAATATGAAAGACATTCTCGAAAAGCATTGAAATATATGGCTCTTATAGAAAAAGACAATATAGTGTCTTAAAAAATAATATTATGTTTCACGTGAAACATAATATGTGTTACATATGAAACAATTTAGCTCTCAAAACCAAAAAATAGGGAAAATAGGTGAGGATTGTGCAGTAAAGTTTCTTGTGAAACAAGGATTTCAAATAATAGAACGCAATTATACAAAAATTTCTGGAGAAATAGATATTATTGCGACAAAGAAAAACAAAATCCATTTTATTGAAGTTAAAGCGGTTTCATATGCATATAATCCTTTAAATTCTAAAAAAGTTCCACGTGAAACATTAATTAGGCCTGAGGAACAGTTTCACATGAAAAAAATTAATCGTTTTGTGAAGACAATTAAATTGTATAAGTTGGAACGACATGTTTCATATGAAACAGATTGGGAGATTGATCTGTTGACTGTATACCTTGATATGAAAACAAGAAATGCAAAAGTCATACCTTTTTGGAATGTAGTCTTCTGACTTTCACGTGCAAGGCTTTTTCTTTGGAATGTTCTGTGATAAGCTCTAGTTTGTATTCAATCGGAGTGTGGTGTAACGGCTAACATGTCTGCTTTGGGAGCAGATGACTCTGGGTTCGAATCCCAGCACTCCGACATTATCAACAAAAAGAACTCTGAATGGAGTTCTTTTTGTTATACTGGAATTATTATCCTTATAATGTGAATTACCTTATGAACATTCAAGTATCAAAAATTCAAATTTCTCCTGAAGCGCTTCAACAGAAGACTCGTTCAAAAATAACCGACTTTGTTAATTTCATCCGTGAGCAGGGGGTTGTTGGTTTGGCGATAGGTTTTATCTTGGGTGGTGCCGTTTCAAAAGTAGTTTCATCATTAGTCGCAGATCTCATTAATCCGTTGATTGGATTGTTGATTGGAGGTAATGGTTCTCTTGCTGATAAATACATCATGATCGGTACGACTTCGTTCCGTTGGGGCAATTTTATTGCTACTGCATTAGATTTTATAATTATTGCAGCTGTCGTATATTTTGGATTCAAGGCATTGCGTATTGATCGTTTGGATAAGAAGAAAGAAACGAAATAATTGTATGTTGAACGCAGGTGATAAGGCCCCGGAGTTTAGATTGGTAGATCAGCGCGGCATGCCGCATGCGCTGGAAGATTACGAAGGGAAGTACGTGCTGGTATATTTTTATCCAAAAGATGATACACCGGGATGTACTAAAGAAGCGTGTATGATTCGCGATGCGTATAAAGATTTTGCTCGTATGAGCGTGACGGTCATCGGTATTAGCAAAGATTCTCCGGAGAGTCACAGAAAATTTGCAGACAAATATGAATTACCGTTTACCTTGTTGTCTGATCCAACAAAAGAAGTAATCACCGCATATCATGCAAAAGGCGGAATGTTTACAAGGCGCATATCGTATCTGATTGGACCTGACGGAAAAATTATAAAATCATATCCAAAGGTTGATCCTGCTGCGCACGCAGGGGAGATACTGCAGGATTTGATGCATATTTTAAAAAAATAAAATGTATTTACAAAACCTTTGCTCTATGAAAGTTTTTTTGCTAGAGTAGGGGAACGCGGGACTAGTTTAGTGGTAGAATGACTGCCTTCCAAGCAGTAGATAGGAGTTCGATTCTCCTGTCCCGCACACATCAAAGAAAACTGCCTTACAAGGGGCGGTTTTTCTTATGCTTTTGACAAGTACCTATTTTCTGATATGGTGGTGGCAAAACAACTAAAAAATAAAATATTATGAATTCAAACTACATCATTCTTGGAATTACGTTTGTTGCTGCATTGGCGACAATCATAGGGCTTGTTTTGTTTTATAACAAGCAAATGAGTGAGCAGCGCAGGCTGATCATCAAAGTTTTTATTGCACGCTATAAGAATAACAATTCTGATGAATTGTGCGACATGCTGTCTAATCCTATGGTGGGAGAACTGGCGTTGCAACAATGTTCAGAAATGTTTATCGAACGATTGCGTACATCAGGGTCGTTGAGAGATTTTTCAAGGGAAATTGATGCCATCAAGTTATCTTCCAGGAGAGTACAGTCACGTGTTAAGGAATCATTGCCGACCCTTGTTATTGATCAATTCATTAAATCAATACAGCAAGGTATTCCGGTTGATCCTCAAACAAGGACACTTCTTGAGCATGTTCTTGAGCAGCAAGAAAAATTTACCTATATCTCAAGGCAGCAAACTATGGTAATAGAAAAAGCCATTGCAGAAAGCGCTGCCGCTAAATGCTTAAATACTATTGATTAAATTTTTTGTTAAATAGTTTTAGCAAAAAGCCGCTTCACATGAAGCGGCTTTTTTTGCGTAAAATAATTTTGAAATTATTTTCCTGATGCTACTGCATCCTTCAATCCCTTTGCTGCGCGGAACTTTGGAACACGAGTTGCTGGAACCTTAACAGTTGCTCCAGTTTTTGGGTTGCGAGCTTCGCGAGCTGCGCGCATTTTTGCGACGAACTTGCCGAATCCTGCAATATCAACGTCTTCTCCTTTTTTCAAAGCTGAAACCATTGATGCGAACATTTCGTTCACAATTTCTTCTGCCTGAACCTTGGTTCCACCTACTTTTCCGTGCACCAAATCGAACAAATCTTGCTTCTTCATAGTATTAGTTATGGGTGTGGGAATCCCACGAATGAATCCTTACTTGTTTTATAATCACGCCCATGCGCTTGTCGCTATTATATATCAAGGGATTTACAGGAGAGAATATTGACTTTTATTTTAAAAATTGTCTAAAGTTTTTAGAATAACGGACAAAAAGCCTTTAAAAACGTTATCGCGCATATTCGACGATACGAGTTTCACGGATAACGTGTACCTTGATTTCGCCTGGAAATCCCAATTCACGTTCAATTTTAAGGGCCATATCGCGCGCCATCACTTTTGCCTCGTAGTCAGAGACATGCTCAGGATGGACAAAAACCCTTATTTCTCGCCCTGCTTGGAGTGCAAACGAGCGTTCGACTCCAGGGAAGCTGTTTGCTAGCGCTTCGAGCTCTCCTAGTCGCTTTATATAATTTTCAATGCTATCCATGCGCGCACCAGGACGTCCGCCTGATAATGCGTCTGTAATTTGGACGATAATAGATTCAACGGTTTCATAGGGGAATTCCTCGTGGTGAGATTTCATGGCATTGATAATCCGCGGATCGGTATGGAATTTCTGCAGGATGCGCATGCCGATCTTTACATGGCTGCCTTGAATTTCATGATCCAGTGCCTTGCCGATGTCGTGCACTAGCGCTCCTGCTTTTGCTATATATGCGTCTGCGCCGATTTCATCAGCAATCATTCCAGCCAAATGTGCCATTTCAATAGAGTGAGCGAGTACGTTCTGGCTGTAGCTCGTACGGAAATGCAAGCGTCCAAGAATTGCTACTACATGCGGATCTAAGTCGTAGATGCCGACAGTGCGTACCGCTTCTTCGCCTTTTTGTCTGATGATTATGTCTATGTCTTTTTTTGCCTTATCTACGAATTCTTCAATGCGTGCAGGTTGAATGCGTCCATCGGCGATAAGATTTTCCAATGCAACCCGTGCAATCTGTCGACGGATCGGATCAAATGATGACAGTACTATTTTACCAGGCGTATCATCGATGATGAGTTCAACACCGGTCGCAGCCTCGAAGGTGCGAATATTGCGTCCTTCTTTGCCGATTATCTTGCCTTTGGTTTCATCATTAGGAATTGAAACCGAAGTTACGGTTTTGTCCGCAATGCTGCTATTAGCATACCGCTGCATAGTAGTGATCAATATCTCTTGCGCGCGCTTGTCTAAGCGCTCTTTCCCGAACGCTCCCAATTTTTGCATACGCACGGTTAAATCTTCTTCAAACTGCTGTTCCGTTTGTGCAAATAATACTTCGCGCGCTTCATCACGCGATAGTTCTGCAATACGTTCCAGCGCGCGCTCCTTTTCAAGTGCAGCTTCGATGATCGCGCGCTTTGCGACTGCGATTGCTTCCAATCTGCTGTTCATGTCTGAAACACGATCATCCAAATCGTGCTGGCGTATATCCATCATTTCTTCGCGTTTTATAAGGCGCTCTTCGGTTGATTTTAGATGCTGCTGTTTTTCACGCTCGTAGGAATCTATTGATTTACGTATGGTCTGCGCATCATTTTTTGCGCTCTCAATAATGATCTGCGCTTCTTCGCGGGCCTTGAGGATGCGTTGTTTGACGGTAATTTCAAGTGATTTGTTCCGCACTATTGCCAGAATAAAGCGCGACAGATATCCAATCCCGATTCCTATAGCCAGTATACCTACAGCGATGCTGATGGTTTGCATAAATTTCAAAATTAAAAAGTAATGAGAGCAGCTGTATGAGAGTGTTCGTAAAATGAGTGTGAGAGTCGCTGCTGCTGTCAGCATATCTGAAAAGCAGTCAAAACAAAACCGGCATAGCCGGTAATGTGTGGAGAGCGGTTATTTTCTTGGTTTTACGATATGGTCAACCAGTCCGTATTTCAATGCTTCTTCTGCTGACATCCAATAGTCGCGGTCAGAATCCTTTTCAATGGTTTCTATTTTTTGTCCTGTGTTTTTTGCCAAGATTTCATTGAGCATTTTCTTTAATCGCAATCCTTCCTTGAGGTCGATTTCGATATCACTTATTTTCCCTTGAGAGCGTGAAGAAGAGGGCTGGTGGATCATGACGGTTGCGTGCGGCAGTACGCTGCGCTTGCCTTTGGTTCCACTAGAAAGGAGAAATGCTCCCATAGATGCCTGCATGCCCATACCGATGGTCGCAACGTCGCATTTCAAATGTTTCATGGTGTCATAAATTGCAAGACCGTCATACACGCTGCCGCCAGGGGAGTTGATGTACAGCATGATGTCTTTCTTTGGATCTTCGGCTTCTAGGAACAGCATCTGCGCGATGATGATCGAGGCGGTATGTGCGTTCACGCCATCGCCTAAAAAGATAATGCGCTCTTTTAATAGGCGCGAATAAATATCGAATGCTCGTTCGCCCTGAGGGGATTTTTCAATGACTGTTGGAATAAGATATGACATACATTTTTTTGGTTACTTACTTACTATAACAGGAAAGTACTGAGGAGCAAGATAGATACTTGACATATATCTATAAATATGTTATATTTAACGCAAATCACATATAAATATGAAACAACATCTTTGGTTTATCGCACTGGCCATCATCGTAATCGGATTGGCTGCGACAGCAACAGGTTGCAGAGCAACCAACACTCATTCGCATTGCTTTTCGAACCGCCCTCTTCATACTGGAGGAAACTGGGCGATGACTGCAAATTAATTAAATGGCCGGTAACAAACAAAAAGCCCTTGGAATTTCCAAGGGCTTTTATTGTGTCCAGTTTATTTCTGTGCGTCCAAGAATTCAAAGAATTTTTGGTTGGTTAGAACGGTAATGACATAGGCACGCGCCTGATCTTCGTTTACCCCTTGAGTATTTTTGTAGAACTCCATGATCTTTGCAATTTCTGCGGTAACCTCCTCTTCGCTTGGCTCAAGTTTTTCTTCTGCAGCGATTTTGTTTACCAGCATCTGCATTGCCGAACGCTTTTTGGCTTCATCCCGCCATTCATTCCGCATGTCGTCTTTGGTCTTACCGATGGTTTTTAGGTACTCATCCATCTCGAGTCCCGCCATCGAGATATCGTATTCCATCTGGTTCATCATCTTGTCCAATTCAAATTCGGCAAGCATGTCTGGAATTTCAATACCTGATTCTGTAATGATTTCTTCAACAATGGCTAGGCGCCGCGCATCTCGGTCACGCATACCTTTTTCCTTGCTGATGTTTTCAGAGAGTTTTACGCGGAAGTCAGCTACAGATTCAAAAGGACCAAAGTTTTTTACGTATTCATCATCAAACGGTTTCAAATCTTTCTCTTCGATATTCTTGTGATCATGGTCGTGATGGTCGATATTGTTATCGTGCATTTCCTGGTGCGCGCGCATTTTGCGCAATTCCATGATGGCATCATCGATCTCCTTGTCGGTTACGGTTGTTTCTTTGGTTTTTTTGTTGTGTTCCTTCGCAATTTTGGTGTAGTTAGGAAGTTTGATTTCAGGAAGCACAGCTGTAGTGATTTTGAATCCCAGAGGAGATTCTTTTGCGATTTTGGTAATTACGATTTCAGGGCGTCCGATGGCGTCGATCGATTGTGACTGGATTACGTCAATATAAACGTCAGTCAGCGCGCGCTGCGCCATTTCTTCCAGTAATCCGATATCGCCGACTTTCTTCATAACTGCTTCTGCTGGAGCTTTTCCTTTGCGGAATCCGTCAATTTCAACAGATTCAGAGATAGCTGCAAGAGCGGGTTGTCGATATAGTTCCAATAGTGCCACAGGCACTTCTCCTACAATTTCCACCATACTGTTGGGTAATTTGTTTACGACATAGTCTTTTTTGTCGAGTTGTATTCGTTGTTTCATATGATGCACAGTCTACGGACAAGGGAAGTGTTTGTCAAAACTATCTTATTTACAAAATTTAATATGCGTTGTAATGTGAAAGCAAATAACAATTTAAAAATATGCATTATGGAAAATAAGGACTATGAATTTGGCAGAGGTCTGTCAAAAATCCTTGAAGAAAAAGGTATGGTGGCGGCAGATCTAGCAAAGACAACAGGAATATCAAAATCCTACCTATCTCGTGTATTAAGAGATGAAAATGTTCCTTCGTTGGGTGTTTTAGAGAAAATCGCAAAAGCATTAGGTGTCAGTTTGAATTATGTCCTGCTTCGATCAGCAAATTTAGAGAATATGCAAAAAGGAGACACTAAAATGGCTAAACTGATGGCTGAATTGCTGCCTCTTATTGAAGAATTGGATGAGTTGATTTACCCGGACCGCGGTAATGCTCTGAAGAGAGTTCCTGTTTCTCCGAAGAAACCTGTTTTGGTTTCATAAGATTAATTTTCTTTTTTAGTATCAAAAAAGTCCCGATGTAGTCGGGACTTTTTATTATTCAATTTAGAAACCAGTTTCCTGGGTGTTTTTTTGATCTCGTAAATGACAGCGTTAGTTTGCAATGTCGTTGGTTTCGAAATCTGTCTGCAAGCCGGTTTCGATATCAGACTGGATGGCGTCAGTCTCATCTGACTGCTGCATGGTCTGAGTATTTGGAGGCATATCCTGATTTGTCATAGCTGGAGTCATTGTCTTTTTTGGCATGATGCTAAGAATGATCAGTATTGCCGCCAACACTATGATCGCAATGATGATGCCGGTGTAATTTTTGTTTTTTGATGTGTTTTCCATAGGATTATTCTTTGTCTGCTGTGTGTAGCTCGATTAATGCCTTTACTGACAATCGCAATTCTGATTTTGCAATTTCAAGAGAGGCCTTGATTGAATCTTTTGCCTTCATGGCATCTTCCTTGTTAACAACATCATCTTCAGCGTCTGCTGCCAATGCTGCTGCGGTTGCTTGCGCATCCGCTAGCGCTGTTTTTGCTTTTGCCAAATGGTTTGCTGCAACAGTGGTGTCCTTACCTTCTGCTTTTGTTTTTTCAATGCGGCTTTCGATTCGGATAATGATGTTGCTGAAAGCGCCCCCGATTATTTTCCATCGAGCATCAATAAGGCCTCGGCGTGTTTGCTTGATATCCATGCGGATGTCGTTGCGCACTTCTGCTTTTTTTGATCGGAATGCATCAAAGAATCCGCGTCGTTCTTCTCGCATATCTTCGCGTTCTTCCATCCAACCGTCCTTACGGTCGCCTTTGTCCATATCGTCATCCCAGCGGTCGTCGCTGTTTATATTGACTGATGCATCGGCTGAAACTGATACACCGTCCTTGTCATCTTCTGCAAATGCAGTCATGGTTGCTCCTGCTGAGAATATCAGCGATGCAATCATTACTAATGCCAGTGAAAGTTTTTTAGTCATAGAAAAAATTAAAAGTGATAAAACAATAGCAGTAGAGGCTATCTCTACTGCTATTAGTATATCGCGTTTCGCGATGGAACAGGGAAGTGGGTTATCCACCTCGCTATTTGGTGCCGAATTCTTTGGTATACAATTCGATCGATTTTTCAACTGCAGCAAGCGCATCCGCTTTTCCTTTGATGCCGTTGATGGTTACTGTTCCTTTTTCTCCTTTCTTCAATTCCTT
>CAYRNU010000022.1:0-9734 GCA_964425795.1 uncultured Candidatus Saccharibacteria bacterium
TTAATCTTTAATAAAATGTATGGATATAGAAAAAGCCTATTCCACACACGAAATAAGTAGAGGTCCGAAAAACCTCAAGTTACTTCTTGCGCGGAATAGGCATGGCTTGTGGCGCTACACTACTCGCTTTTACGACGCGTATTTATTTTAATAATCCTTATCTTTCTCTATCTTCCTCAAAATTCGCTTTCCTCGTGTGCTATTCATAAAATCAACAGCATCCTTGCCTAGATGAATAGGTAACCCTGATTTTGGCATTTGGATCATCACACGATAACCTTGCTTTTGGTAGTCGTGGATTGTCTGCTTTAAAACAGGATCGTTCATCACGAACGGCACACTGAACTCTATTGAATTTTGATCAGCACTTGATTCTTGCTTCTTCTCAAGGGAAGAAAAGATACGACCAGGCTTATTATTTTCTATGGAGCGTCGTATTGCACCACCAACCGATTGGGTAGGTCTTGCATTAGAGTGCAATTGAATATCGGTAAGCTCAAGAACGATGACTTTTTCACCTTTCTTTGGAAGCTGTGTTACCCGATTTAATTGCAAACTTTGCTCCATAGGGAAAGTATATCAGATTACCGTCAAAAGTGTCAAATTTATGTTGTTGCAAGTTGAAAAGTATGCTATAATGGGTGTATGCACAACAAACAGAAACAGCTTTTAGCTCTCATAGACAGTGATCCGAACATTGGATCATACAGCCTTAGAACAATAGCCGATAAAATTGGCGTGCCTGACAAACCGCAGATAGTGAAATACCACTTATTACAGCTTGAAAAGGCTGGAATGATTCAGATGAACCTTGAACAAGGAGTTATAAAGCCCGTGAAGCGAGGTCTTGTGAAATCAACCGTTAATACAGTGTTCTCACTCCCTGTTGTTGGATCTGCAAACTGCGGTCCTGCAACTATATTTGCCGAACAAAACATTCAGCAGTATCTCAAAGTTTCATCTTCTATGTTGCCATACAACAAGAAAGATCTCTACTCTGTCATTGCTGACGGAAATAGTATGAATCTCGCAAAAGTAGACGGTAAGAATACTATCGAAAGTGGAGATTTTGTTTTGGTAGATAGTGGTTACAAGAACTACAAGAATGGAGATATCGTCGTTGCTGTCATAGACGGTATGGCGACTATCAAGCGATACAAAGATGATAAAGCGAATGAGCGCATCGTACTTGAAGCAGATTCAACAGATAAGTATCTCCCGATATTTATCCATGAGGGTGATGATTTCCAATTAAGTGGAAAAGTTGTCGGAATTATTAAAAGTTAATTATTAAAAATATGGCAAAAAATATACATACAGTTTTCAATTCAGATCGTCACATGTGGGAAAATAAAGCAGAAAAGTCTTCTACTCCACTTTCGTCACATCATACAAAAGAAAATGCTCTCAATAGAGCAGAAAATATTGCTGAAAAAGCAAAGGTTGAACACTTTATTCATGGTAAAGACGGAAAGATTCAAGAGCGTAATAGCTACGGCAATGATCCGTTCCCACCTCGGGGCTAAATATGTCTATCCCTCTTTCTCAATTAGAAACATGGTCAAATCAAGGTGCGACTGTGTCATCAAAGACAACTCACGAATCCATACGTTGTGCTCTTATTCACGATCTCTCACCTCTGAAAGATCGTATTAGTAGTGGTTCTGTAAAAATTTACCTACAAGGTTCTTATAAAAACGATACAAATATCAGAGCGGATAGTGATGTTGATGTTGTCGTTGAGCTTACAACAACATTTGGTCATAATGCACACGAACTTCCTTATGAACAAAAAAATGCTCATGATCAAGCTTACAGTAGTGCTGTTTATGATTGGCAAGATCTACGACGTGATGTTATTTCGGCGCTCGAAAACTATTACGACGTGGCTAGTGTTGATACAAGCGGAAACAAATCTATCAAGATTTTGCCATCATCAGGTCGTTTAAAAGCTGATGTGGTACCTGTAATTAATTATCGTAAGTATGATTACTTTTATGGAACTGATACCCATAGCTCTGAACAGGGAGTAAAGTTTTATCACCGAACAACTAATAGAGCTATCGTAAACTATCCTGAACACCATTTTAAAAATGGAGCACAAAAGCACCAAAACACTCAAAATCAGTTCAAGCAGGTTGTAAGAATACTAAAGAATGCTCGAAATTATCTTGTTGAAAAAAATCTTCTAGATAAAGAAAAAGCGCCATCATATTTTCTGCAAAGTTTGATTTACAATGTACCAAATTCTTGCTTCTCTAATGATTTGTCTGCATCCACAAGATCTGTTTTGAATCATTTGTATACCAATCCAATTGATAATTTTATATGTCAAAATGGTCTCACTCCACTTTTTGGTACATCAGAAGAACAATGGAACACCGATGACGCGGTAGCAACAATAGTCGCACTTGTTGATCTTTGGGATAATTGGTATGAAAGATAGATAATTATATGCACCCATACTCAATAAATTCAGAAGAGCATAAAAGAACATCTTTCTGTATAGCCGTATTTGCAATACTGCTTGCTTGGGGATTGTATTTATTCTCCAAGAACATAATGTCATTGCCTTGGTGGATAGAAGCACCATCAGTAATAGGGTTCTACGGAATTCTATACAAATGGTTTGATACTAAGCTTTGGAGAAATAAACATATTCGTAAACTACTTGGAATTAGAACACCTATAGTTGATGGTTCTTGGTCGGGTGAAATAAACTCGGCTTCTGTTTACTCAAAAGGACCAATACCAACAAAAAAGTTTTGTATTAAACAAACATGGACACATGTCAGTATTTACCTAGAGACAGAGACATCGGAATCTCATAGTTTTGAAGCGTCAATGAATGTGGATCAATTTGATACAGCCAGAATTCATTATCAGTATATGAATGTCCCAAAGGATAGTGCGCCTGAAACTATGCATATTCACTATGGATCTGCGACAGCTAAACTTACTGATGAAAATAGCCTTGAAACAGAATACTATTCTGGAAGAGATAGAAATAACACAGGTTCATTTAAGGTTATAAAGTTACAGTAGAGTGTAACTTTATATAGCCTATGGTGTGTAACTTTTGTCACTTTTTAGTCCGCACGAGACGCGTCGATTTTAAATCTGAAAAAATGCTAAAATAACATTACAAGGCTTGTCCGCCTTTGGTTCTAACACGACGCTCTCCGCATGGAATATATAATGGGAAAAGTAGCGTGTTGCGCTGCAATTATAGATGCCGAGAAACGAATTCTTTTATTGCAACGATCCTTAAGTTCAAAAAATTTTCCAGGCGCGTGGACGTTTCCGTCGGGTGGAATAGAGCCTGGCGACGATTCAGTTGCAACAGCTGTAATTCGCGAAGTAAAAGAAGAGACGAATCTTGATTTCACCATTACCGGAAAATTTAAATTTTATGATGGTATTACGAATAATACGCGT
Source organism: uncultured Candidatus Saccharibacteria bacterium (assembly GCA_964425795.1). Taxonomy (GTDB): domain Bacteria; phylum Patescibacteriota; class Minisyncoccia; order Phycocordibacterales; family UBA1006; genus CAYRNU01. The sequence goes on from CAYRNU010000022.1 coordinate 3,439, forward strand.
TATGTTGTATTGGTTCACCTAGGAACATATTCAGGTGAATTACAGCATGATTATGAATCTATGGATGCGCGATTTTTTTCATATCAAGAAACCATGCATTTAGAAACAGCCTTTTCTTATCGCCAAGTGTTAGATGATCTTTGCCAAGCTAATCTTATAGCTTAAAATCATCAACCATTCGGAGAATTTTTTCTTTATCTGTTTCTGGATTAAACCACTGAATATTCTGATTTCGCTTGAACCAGGTTAGCTGACGTTTTGCGTACTGCCAGGTTTTTGTCGCTAGATCGTCTATCATTGATCCGAGATTTGTATAGTTGCCCTGAAGGTAGTCTGCTATATGTCGATATTCCAGTCCCAATTCTTGCAAGCGTTCATGACTGATTCCGTTTGCAATCAATGTTTCAACCTCGTGTATCAATCCGCGATCAATCATATTGTCAATCCGTGCGCGGATTTTCTGTTGCAACAATTCCTTTGGCAGTTCAAGTCCGATCCATAAAACATCATACGGGCTTTCTTGTAGAGATAGTTCTGGAACTCTGCCGATCGCATCCACAATTTCAAGAGCACGAATCAAGCGTCGTTTATTTTCAGGATCAATAGTTTCTGCGCGGCGTGGGTCTTTTGACTCTAGTAATGCAAACAACTCTTCTGTGGTTTTCTGCTCCAGTTCATTTCGCAGTTTTTCGTTTGGTTGGATTTCAGGGAATGTGATTCCTTCCAATAATGCTGAAACATACATGCCAGTACCGCCCACGACAAAGGGAATATGATGATGTTTCAGAATTTCATCAATTGCAGTTGTTGCTTTGGCTGTAAAATCTGCAACTGAAAAACGCGTATCGGGACGCGCGACGTCAATCAGATGATGGGGAATATCCTGCATCTCTTCAGGAAGAATCTTGCCTGTACCAATAGTAAGTCCTTGATACACCTGGCGTGAATCTGCCGAAATAATTTCCCCGCTGAATCGGCGGGCGAGTTCAAGCGACAACGCTGTTTTTCCGCTCGATGTTGTGCCGATAATGGCGATCACTTTGGGTTTTTGAGAGTTATCCTTCATGGTATAGTCAGAGCATACCAATTTACCCAGATAAATCCAGAATACTTGTATGGAACAAAAACCACTACACATAGGCGATGTACTGCCAAATTTAGAATTAAAAGCGTATTATAAAGATGAAGAGATGCTGATTAATACGATTGATTATCGCGGCAAATGGCTGATTTTCTTTTTCTATCCCGCAGACTTTACGTTTGTGTGTCCTACGGAATTGGAAGAGCTTGCCGATATGTACGCTGATTTCCAGAAAGCAGGCGCCGAAATTCTAAGCGTCAGTACTGATACCGTGTTTGTTCATAAAGCGTGGCACGACAATTCTCCGGCGATCAAAAAGATTACATTCCCAATGATTGCCGACACTACCGGAGCGCTATCGCAGTTGTTTGGAACCTATATTGAAAAGGAAGGATTATCGCTGCGCGGGACATTTATTATTGATCCGGATGGCGTAATGAAGACTATTGAAATTCATGATAATTCTATCGGTCGTTCTGGCAAGGAACTACTTCGCAAGCTCCACGCTGCAAAATTCATCCGAGACAACAATGGTGTCCAAGTATGTCCTGCGAGCTGGAATCCGGGGGATGATACTTTGAAGCCGGGAATGGACTTGGTAGGAAAAATTTAAAAACAAAAAACTCCCCGTAACGGTTGGGGAGTTTTTTGATGTGCCGGAGAGAGGACTCGAACCTCCACCCATTTCTGAACTCGATTTTGAGTCGAGCGCGTCTACCATTCCGCCACTCCGGCAATGGGATGATTGTAGTGAAAAAACTGGAAAAATGCAATAAATAAAAAACGCTCCCTTTCTATGGACTTAACCGAGGAGCGTTAGATTACATTTTCAGACCCACGGAAAACCGTGCGATGAATACAAGGTCTTTTATGAAACTGTATTTGCACATAATACTAACAGAATTTTTTGAAAGAATAAATTGTCCGTGTATAATGTCCGCATGTCTACGCTCTACAGTAATTCAATATTCTGGGTTGAAGTCGATAAGATCAATCCAAACCCATATCAGCCTCGCAAGGAATTCACCGAATCAGCATTGCGCGATCTCGCTGATTCAATTCGTCAGTACGGTGTCTTGCAGCCGCTTGTAGTCACCCGCAAAGAAATTGAAAAGCCGGATGGAGGATTGATGGTCGAGTATGAATTGATCGCAGGAGAGCGAAGGCTCCGCGCTTCAAAGCTTGCGGGACTAGCCCAGGTGCCAGTAGTCATTCGTCAGGACGAAGATCCGAATGTAAAGCTAGAATTGGCCATTATTGAAAACCTGCAGCGCGAAGATTTGAATCCTATTGATAGAGCGCGTGCCTTTATGCGGTTGGCACAAGAATTCAGCCTAACTCACGCTGAAATCGGTCGCAAGATGGGAAAGAGCCGCGAATACGTATCAAACAGTTTGCGATTGTTACAGTTGCCTCAGGATATCATGCAGGCAGTTGCAGAGAAGAAGATCAGCGAAGGGCATACGCGTCCGTTGATGATGCTTTCAGATCGTCCAGAGGAACAGGTGACCTTGTTTAAGGAAATCATTTTCAAGAAAATGTCAGTTCGTGAATCTGAATTGGTTGCGCGAAAAATTGCAAAAGATCGCGTCCGCAAGAAGGAAATCAACGATCCGCGCATTACTGAATTTGAAGAGAAATTTAGTGAAAACTTGGGAACCCGCGTCCATATCGAAGCGAGCGACAACGGCGGCAAAATCGTAATTGATTATTTTGCTCCCGAGGATTTGGAAGCAATCTATAGGCTTGTCCAAAGCAATGCAGAGAAGAATCCAAAACGCATGCTGGAACACCATGAGGCGCGCATTTCTGAAACTTCAATCTCAGAAACTGTAGCTGCTCCGGCAATTCAACCTGTGGTTCGCCCCATTATGTCCGTCGCAACAGAACCATTGGAGTTGACCTCGCATGTTTCTGTACCAAATGAATTGCCTGCCGTATTCAATGAGCCTATTCAATCTGTTGCTGAAGCTGTTGCAGACGAACCCGAGTTATTGAATGATCAGACCCCCCAGGATGACAAGGATATGGATCAGGAGGTAGATGATCTATACAATATCGGAAACTTCACTGTCTAAATAAAAAACCGCATTATGCGGTTTTTTATTTTTTGAATATTCTTTTTAGAATTCCGCCTGAAGCATTGTCTTTTAAATATCTGTTAATATGCTTTCTCGCCATGGTTGTTTTTGCATAATCGAGCCATTTTGAAGTAGGTTTTGAATTTACATTTTCTTCAATTTCTACGATGTCGTTGCTGTGCAATTCGGTTTTTAACGCGCTGTATTTGTTGTTGATACGTGCTCCCTGTGCGTGCTGTCCCAGTTCCGAATGTACCGCATATGCAAAATCTATAACGGAAGATCCTTTCGGCAAATCAATCACGTCTCCTTTTGGAGTAAAGACGAAAATACGATCCGAAAAGAAGTCAGTGGTCAGATGACTTAGGAATTGAGACGGTTTCTTTTCGTCATGTTCGAGTTCTGAAATATTTTTCAGCCAATCAATCGCCTCGCCCGGTTTTTTTGTGCGTTGCATTTGTTTATAAATGAAGTGTGAAGCGATACCATATTCTGACTGCAAATGCATTTCAGGAGTGCGGATCTGGATTTCTGCGATGCCGCCGTCGCCGGTGAATATCGTCGTGTGAATACTGCGGTAGCCGTTGGTTTTAGGCAACGCGATATAGTCCTTGATTCGACCGGGAAGCGGACGCCACATCGTATGAATTAGGCCTAGGACGCGGTAGCAATCTTCGACTGTAGGGACGATCACGCGCAGCGCCACAATGTCATAAATCGTATCGACATCCATGCCTTTTCGCTGTAATTTACGGTATAAACTGTATTTATGCTTAAGGCGATATTCAGTTTTTATATCCTTTATGCCCTGAACAGCAAGTTCTTTTTTCAGCGATTTATAGACTTTTTCAATATAGTTTTCATCAGTTTTTTTGCGCTGTTTCAATAACTCTTCTACCATTTTGTATTCCTTGGGATAGGCAAAAGGGAAGGCAAGGTCCTCGATTTCTTTAGTGAGCTTTCCCATACCCAATCGGTATGCAAGCGGCGCATAGATTTCGATGCTTTCGAGCGCAATTCTTTTTTGCTTATCTGCAGGCAGAGAAGCAAGTGTAGAAAGATTATGGAGTCGGTCTGCGAATTTGATGACGACTACGCGAATGTCATTTACTGATGCGATAAAGAATTTGCGCAAGCTCTCCACATGGCGTTCTTCGCCGCGGTATTTGAGCGTTCCTAGTTTTGTGACGCCGTTGACTAGCGTCACGATTTCCTTGCCAAATTCTTTTTCAAGTTCTCCTTCGGTTACAGCCGTGTCTTCGATAACGTCATGCAGAATGCCCGCAGCGATAGTGACCGGATCCATTGCAAAGCTTGCCAGATTTTTCCCCACCTCAAATACGTGATGGAAATAGGGTTCGCCGCTTTTGCGGAACTGCCCGTCGTGAGCGGCTTCGGCACGAGCACAAGCGCGTGTTATAAGGTCTTTGTCCGCTTGAGTTAGAGTATACGCGCCTTGGGTTTTAACGATGTCAAAAATTTCCTGGGGGTCACGCAACATATGTCACTATTGTACAATCTTTCCCCAAAAATAACAGCTTTTTGCTGGTACGCTTTTGGGATACAATAGACGAATAACGACGATACCTATGAAGCAGTACAACCATACATCCATTGAAAAAAAGTGGCAAAAAACCTGGGCTGAAAAGAAAACCTACAAGACTGCCAATCCTAATGCGCAGAAAAAATATTATGTTTTAGATATGTTTCCATATCCGTCTGGCGCAGGTCTTCATGTTGGGCATCCTCGCGGATATATTGGATCGGATGTATTCGCCCGCATGAAGCGCATGCAGGGATTCAATGTCTTGCACCCTATGGGGTACGATGCGTTCGGACTTCCGGCAGAACAATACGCCATTACGCACAAGGTACATCCTAAACAGGCAGTAAAAATCAATGTTGCGACATTCGAGCGCCAGCTTTCAATCATCGGGCTGTCATATGATTGGTCACGCAAGGTAAACACCACTGATCCTGAATATTATCAGTGGACACAATGGATTTTTCTCAAGCTCTACAATAGCTGGTATGACCAGGTAAAGAAAAAAGCTCGTTCCATTGATGAATTGGTAGCCGTTTTTGAAAAGAAGGGAAACGCTGATATCCAAGCTGCGTGCGATGATGATGTTGCAATCTTTACTAAATCTGAATGGCAAGGAATGACTGAATTAGAGCAGCAAGGAGTTTTAATGAAATACCGTTTGGCATACGAAGGCTATAGCGAAGTAAATTGGTCGCCATCCCTTGGAACCGTGCTAGCTAACGACGAAGTGAATCCTGACGGCACCGCCGAGCGCGATAGCTTGCCAGTAGAGAAAAAACTGATGCGTCAGTGGTTCATGCGCATTACCGCGTATGCCGATCGATTGATTGATGATTTGGAAGGGCTTGATTGGTCAAGTCATATCAAGGAAACGCAAAAGAATTGGATTGGACGATCCGAAGGAAGTCTGTTGCCGTTTTCATTGCATGCTGGAGAAATTGCACGGGACATTTTTGTATTTACAACACGACCCGATACGTTATTTGGTGTTACGTATGTAGTCATTGCTCCTGAACATGAATTGGTACAGGAATTAAGGGACAGTATCACAAACTGGAGCGAAGTCGAAACCTATATTGCATCAGTCAAAAAGATTGATGATATGGAGCGCACGAATGCGACCCGTGAAAAGACAGGGGTACAGCTAAAGGGAATTACCGCAGTTAATCCTGCAAACGGCGAAGAAGTTCCTGTATGGATTGCTGATTATGTATTAGCACAGTACGGAACAGGAATTGTGATGGCAGTTCCTGCACATGATGAGCGAGATTTCGCTTTTGCTGAAAAATATCAATTGCCAAAAAAGCAGGTTATTCTTTCTGAAAAATCTACTGAAGATGGCGTATTAACAAATTCAAAAAACTTTGACGGAATTTCTTCTGAGGAAGCTAAAGTTAAGATTACTGAATTCGTCGGCGGCAAGCGCGTTACCAAATACAAACTGCGCGATGCCGTATTCGCACGTCAGCGCTACTGGGGTGAACCGATTCCTTTAATTCACAAGAAAGACGGATTACTGGAAACAGTTCCTGAAAAACAGCTGCCGCTGACTTTGCCGAATGTAACCTCGTACGAGCCTACCGGAACC
>CAYRNU010000023.1:0-9567 GCA_964425795.1 uncultured Candidatus Saccharibacteria bacterium
CCACAGCGATCATAGTACCGCCATACGCAACCGCTGATTCTCGATTAAAACCGTGGGTAAAAAATATTGCAAAAATAGGACACCCGCAGCGACCAGCGAGCTCGCCAGAAAAGGGTTCCAGCCAGCAAGAAGCCCAGGGATGAGAATATAAAAAATGGCAAGAAAACTACCAACCAGTGCGACCAGCGAACGCAGTCCCTGCCACCTACCCAACGCAATCACAGAAAATACAAATAACGCAATCACAATAACGATACCGCCTCTGCGATCAACATTCAATACCACAAAGCGTTCAGTCCCATCAACATCAACGAGATGATTTATATAGAACTTCTGACCTTTTTTTAACTGTATATAATCGTTTTCGATGGTAACGATTTTTCCCTTTTGATCACCATTAAGAATTTCGACTTTTATCGTTTGTTCATCGACAGACGTGTTAGTCCACGGTATTTCTTTTGTGCGCTCACCCAATACTTCAAGCACTTTTGCACGCAATGTAGCCTGGTAGTCGTTTACCACCTCCTGCGCATACAAAAAATGCGGCGCAAAAGCGCATGCAACTATGGCAAGAATAATGATTTTAGAGAAAATATTTTTTATCATAATAAATAGGCCGAGGCGATAAACTTATTATACACAGCAACATCTTGTAAAGAAAAATACCCCGACGACATGCCGAGGTATTTAAAAAACTCAATCATGACAGCAGCGTCCTTGTTTTTTGAGCTTGCCATATTCTTCAAAAATATGATGCAGAATATCTCCCAAAAACAGGAATAGCGCCTGATCAGCAACCAATTCAAGCCATGAAATCTGATCAACGTATATAGCCAACCCGTGCCCACCATACACACCCAGTAGCCATACTCCTGTAACCATAACCGGAACCAAGAGCATACGATACGATCTTTTAAAGACAAACGGAGTAAGCATTCCCCACAAGACTACATACAATGCCGGCTGGCGAGCAAATTCATGGGACAATAGTGCAATTGCGCCGAAAAAAGAATCAGCTTGACCAACAGACGCACCATCTACCATCGAATGCATAAAATTTAGCAGTACGAACAATCCGATAGTAATCCAGAATCCTTTATGCTTCTTATGAACATGACAGGTCCATTGCCCGAACCAATATCCCGCAATGATAGCTAGTATTCCAAAAACAATAGTAAGCCAGCCATCATATTCAAAGTGGGTAGCGATGAGAATAACGATTGCGAGTAACGCTACGCTGTGCAGCAGCAGATTAATGTATTTTTTCATAATTCAATAATAATTTAAAAAAGCTTTTTATGCAAATAGTTTGCATTATGCTAACATAGAGACATAGTGAGAACAAACACACACAAAAACAAAATACTAGATGTGCTGGGAAAAGCACATCTTCTCTCCCTTGCCGCCATCCACAAACAGATACCCGGATCTGACTTTTCAACCATATTCCGCAATACTGAACAGCTGTGTGCAGAAAAATTAGTGCGGAAAGTAACTATTTCAAAAGACACGATCCTCTATGAAGCAATGGAAAAAAATCACAGGCACGATCATTTCATATGCACCGATTGCGGAACCATAGAATCGATTCATATTCCCAAAAAAATAACAAACAAAGGAATTATTGATGATGTATTGGTCCGAGGTACCTGCAATGAATGTGTGGGATCATAACTATTACCGATAGTTTTTTTACCATTTACCCAAACAAAAAAAACGCAATGTATGCGTTTTTTTGTTTCCTTACAACGTTTTTGTAGTACAGGAATTATTCAGCAACCCTCTTGTAATCGGCCCAACATATCCATCAGGTTTGGCACCAAGGGATACTTGCATTCGCTTAATTGCAGCATCTGAAATAGGACCGAGTATGCCGTCAGCAACTCCTGAATTGAATCCCAAACGATTCAAATGCCCTTGCAAAATATGAGCCTGGGTAACGATGCCTCCGGTATAGCTATTGTAACGTCCGTTATGCGCTCCGGTTTTTAGATTTTGGCTAAGAAGCTCACTGACCGGGCACTGCTTGGCGGCTTGGGTGTTTCGAGCGATCGCAGCCGCGGTGCTGCCGACAACCTGACCTGATTTGATAGTAAAATATCCCGTTGATAACGTATTTGATTCTCGATCGCCATCATCAACACAGCTAATACTAAACGAATAGCGTCCACCTTGTTGCATTCCCTGCAGCGTCGCTCCTATTGTTTGTCCTACGACAGGTTCCTCAACCAAAAGAACGACTTCGCCTTTTGTAGAAGTAGGAGGCGTTGCCTGTATATTACAATCTTTTGAAATCGTAAAGCGTAATATTGCATTATCAAGCTTTGTATTTGCAGGAATTGCCTGAACAAGCGTAAGAACCGGAGCAACGGCATCAATGACGACGATATCAGAAACAGATGCAGTAACAGCCGGATTACCCAGCGCATCGCGATACGACAAAGTAGCAGTATATGTTTCGGCGGGAACGATGGCTGCCGTTGTAGAGCGAACTTCGGAAGCTGCAGCAATATCCTCCATATCTATGCTGAACGATAGCAAAGAGCTATCATTGGCATCCATAAGTCCCATGACTATCGGAGAGCCAATCGAAGGCGTAAGCGTCAAAGTGAAACTATCATGCAGCATGGGCTCGGGAATTTCGAATGAAATAGCAAGAGGTTCATCAGTATAATACGCAACTCCGTTCTCCGGAGGAGCTATGGTAAATGAAGTGAACGGCTCCGTCTGAGTATCCGCAGCGGCGAGTCCTTCGACGACAAGAGATGTTGCGCCAGCAAAGCTATTTCCCGCGCGATCAACAATGTCATTGGCGACATCGATCGTACCATCGCCCAATCCGTCAAGTGCCACACCATCAAGCTGCAATACGATATGATCGCTATTCACATTACCTCCCTGCCCTGTGACCGCTCTTCCCGCAAGCGATCCTCCAAAATTGGTGTAGCTCGAATCAGTATTGTTGGTAACGATTTCAGAATAGGTAATCGTTACCTCGTTACTTGCGGTAATCACAGCAGAAACGATTTCAGGATCGATATTATCAATTACGATATCCGCATTATCAGCAAGATTCTGACCGCTCGGAATCGACAAGTCGGCATTGTTGCCATTGTCTGGATCAGTGATGGTGCCTGTCACATTCAGGTTTACCTGGTACACATCAAGATCAGCGCTGTTTACCCCAAACCATACATAATATTCAAACGTCAATGTATCAGTTCCCGATCCTGAAATATAGTTCGCGATGCTTCCCGTGTTCAAATTTAGGAACGGCGAATTTGTAACATCAACGGGTTCAGAAAAATGGACATTAATTTCAATCGTATCACCATCATTATAAAATCCGTCCGCTGTCGCAGCATCAATGCTTTCTACATACGGAACATCAAGATTAGTGATAATTATATCATCAACATAATCTTGTCCGACGGTGCCGCCGTAGCCTGTAGTAAATTGAACATTCCCCGATGAATAATCACTGTCGGTCGCAGTTCCAAGCGTCGTATAGCTGACGCCATCATTTGAGTACGAGAACGATAGCTGATTGCCTATTGCAGAAGCCTTAAACCAACGGGGCTCTGCTTTTGCTAGCGATCCGCTCCATAGTGGCGTGTATGATCCTGATCCCACCCGCCAGATATATGCATTACTTGTATCGTATACATGGAACAGATAACCTTGTTTTGCGCCGACGGAATTGATCACATTGGTATCCTGCGCCTGGGCTCGCAGTGTAAATCCGCTTCGTCCATTATCAGATGAATAGGCTTGCTTCCATACAACTGACTGATCATTTGATCCACTGAAATTATCAAAATTGATGGCGGCAATAACGCCTTGCTGTGTGAGCGCATGCAGGGCCTTCCCTAAAATTCCATCAGTCTGCACCTCGAATGTCCCCGCACCTACAGTCGTATTTGCAGGAACCTGACCTACCGTATCTGATTCAAAATCATACGTAATCGGAGCTGCATGACCGATATACGGAAGTGCAAATCCTATTACGGCAAACGTACTAATAAAAAGAAAACTGCCAAATGATTTCATGCGAATAATATGCCCGTTACTTCGTAATAATGATTTTATTATATCATCAAGACATGTAATCCAAGAGGATATTCAATGAACAAGCACAACAATAACCAACCACTAGAAACACTTTCAAACAAAAAAAGTATTACTTACCAAGATATTTGCCAGCAACGCTTAAGGCAAAAGAAGGAAGAATGATAAATACTGTCGCAAATAATAATCTGATCAATATTTCGCTTATGCGTGAATCAGCCGTATCTGGTCCTGAAGCAGTAAGAACGACCAAGATACCAACAATACCAAAGACAATGGAAGCACCTATAAAAATTCGTGTAGCTATTTTTTGCATATTATTCATTATAACAAATACTCCACTCAATCCAACAAAAAAGTACTACAATCGTAGTACTTTTTCTATCTTTTTTTCCAATCTTCAATTGGCACCGATGTTAAATGCCACCAGCCACATTCTTCACACTCGTATGAACGTATTGGCTTCTTGTGGTCCTGTTTAGCTTGTCTAATACTTGCCAAAGCATCCCGTGCTGCTTGTTTTGTTAAGTAAATATCTTTTCCCGTTTTACAGATCTCAGCAAGTATTTCCTTTCTGCTAATTTCTATCCCCTTCTTGTCAACCTGAGAATTCTTGATTCCTATATAATCACGAATCAATTGATCAATACTATCGACAAGAGTAAGCCCTTGAGATTTTGCTTCTACTCTCCATTTCTCTAGATTCTGTTCTATATAAGCAATAAAGGCAGGATCGCTTTTTTCAGGATTAGTCTTTTGCTTTCTGTATATTTTAAAAAGCTTACTTTTCGGTATAGCATGAAGTCGGTAAGACACATTCCCCATTAAAAAGATAGATTCATCTGTATAAACTCCTAAGTTTTCCATCTTATTGATTTATTTAATTGTTAGACATTTTATTGAGTTTTCTCTATTTCCATAAAGAAACAAAGAAAACTCAATAAAATCAACAATAAAGAAATACTTTAATGTAAAAATAACACATTTTTACATTAAAGTCAATATATGGTTTTACTCGTGTTTTGAGACACCTCGTTGGTTTCTCAAGCTTGCTCCCCCGGTAGGATTCGAACCTACGGCCAATCGATTAACAGTCGATTGCTCTACCGCTGAGCTACAGGGGAATACGTCGCAAAGTGTATCAAAACATAACGCAAAATGCAAAAGTGCTACACTACGAGAATGCATATCCGCGTCAAAGCCTTCCCCGATGCAAAGAAAGAGCATATTGAAATGGTTTCGGACCAGCAGTTGCGTATTTTTGTGCGCGAGCCGGCACAAGACAATCGCGCCAATAAGCGCATTCGCGAATTGGTGGCCCAGCACTATAGCGTACCCGAAAATACAGTACGCATGATCTCGGGGCACCAGCATATGAACAAGATATTTGAATTGAACGAAAAAACCGCCACATAAGGGCGGTTTTTTCTTGCAGATTATGCTTTCGCAAACTGTTTGCGAGCAAGGATAATGATTGCTGCTAATAGTCCTGCGACCAAGATCCACTGGAACAGATTCATAGAAACTCCGGTTCCAAAGATCGATGCTCCCAGATTTGAATCTCCTGAAAATTCTGTAGTATCAGTAGCGGTCAGACTGCGTGCGCTGTTTGATGCTTCGAATGACAATTCAGCCGTTGCGCCCAAATCTTTTCCATCCTGATAATTCTTGTTCAGACGCGCGTCGATTTCAATCGTACGCTTTGCGCCTGCCGCAAGATCTCCTAGATCAACAGTAACAGTAGCATCGTCCTTGCCAATCTTTCCGCGGGTAGTATCAGAAATGACCATGCCGGCTGGAAGCTCGATAACCAGTTCTGCATCCTGCAGTGCCTGGCGGGCTTCATAGGTAACGACATAGGTTACTTCGTCGCCGCGCTCGATTCGGGTTTCGTTGTCCGTAATAGACAAGCGAGCAAATGAGTTGGTGGCTGTTCCTGATGCAGTAGAGCTGTTTGACGAGCTGGTTCCGCTATTGGCATTTGATGAGCTGTTCGAGTTGTTTGAACTTGAACCATTGTTATTTGATGAACCGGTATTCGTGTTTGAAGACGAGTTGCCGTTGTTGGTAGTCGAACCGGTAGAAGTCGATGATGTAGGAGCAGTATTAATTACTACTGCACTAGTGCTAAATGACTTTATCTGTCCGTACAGAGCGCCTCCATCGTACTGCAATACTGCGCGGTAATAATAGGTAGTGCCTGTATTCAAGCCTTCGATATCGATATTAACCGGACGTGACCCTGAATGCTGACGCATCTGCTTACTGGTAAAGGCAAGGTTGTTGGCTGAGGTTCCGTATTCAAATGATACATATCCTTCGTTAACACCTGCATAGGGAGAGCGTGAATCATACCGTGCCGTCAGGCGCGCTGAAGATTTTGAAATATTCGATACGCCTGCAGTAATAATGCTGGGTACATACACGACATCCTGTCCTCCTGCTGCGTATACGAACTGGTTAGATTCGGCACGCTGCTGCAGGTCGGCTGAAGCGACCGCAGTACCAGTAACGGCATACGCGTGTGCTACGCGAGAAAAACCGAATACCGCTACTAATCCCATAATGGTTGCCGCAATGGCAATTGGCATGAATGATTTTTTATTCATACACAAATATTAGCATATATATGTGTATTTGTCAATACCCTTATCTGATGGCTTGATCTAGGCAAAATCCCCCTATTTTAGTGCGTCTGATATCCATAGCCAGGGCACAGGTGCCTAATTTTTTACCCAATTGATCAGCCAACATGCGCACATAGGTGCCAGATGAACAATGCAGCGATATGCGAGCTACTACGTAATTCTCCTTATTTATAAAAGAAAAATACCGATCCCAGTCATCTTTGATCTCGTCCTGCCGAAAATCTCCACTAATTTTGCTTATCTTGCCATAAATATGGTCAGCCACCGCCTGTTTTGACATGGTTATTACTTCATTTACCGTAATCTTAAAGATGGTAATTTCGCGGCCAGGCGGCATCAAATCAGCCATCTTTCCTTCGCGTGCCCATTTAAACAACGGCTTACCTGAAACCGGCTTTGAGGAATAAAACGGATATTGCTGTTCGCGGGTACCCACAAATTGCTGGATTGCAGCATTAATGCGATTCATGTCCAATATGGTGTTTTTATTAGAAAAATCGCGGATCTTTCCTAGTACATCATACGTGTCGGTTGCTACGTCAAAGAGAATGTCGCAAGTATACTCCTTGTCGAGTCCTAGATATTTTTCGCGCTCCTGGTTTGCATCATCAACCATTACCAATAGCAATCCTTCTGCCATGGGATCTAGGCGACCTGCGTATGACAATACGCTGTCACGATATTCGCTATGTGTTGCGCGCAAACGGTTCAGGCACATCAGCGGAGTTTCGCCGACTTCCTTGTACAGGCACAAAGCGGTGTTCATAGAAAGCCATTGTACACACAATTTATTTTTTTGCGAGCCTATAAAATTGACATATTTTGGCAAAACAACTACAATCACCTTAGTTATTAACGACTTTTTTAAGAAACTCCACCCGTGAAGATAGAACAGCAACGCATTAACGAACAGATCCGCGCACGAGAATTGCGCGTCATCGACCACGAAGGCAACAATCTAGGCGTTATTTCTTCAGATGAAGCATTGCGCAAAGCTCAGGACTTGGGGCTCGACCTTATCGAAGTATCTCCTGACGCAAATCCCCCAGTTGCCAAAATAGCCGACTACGGAAAATATCAATACGATCAAAAAAAGAAGCAAAAAGAAATCAAGGCGAAGACCGTCACCAGCGAAGTAAAGAACATTCAGGTCAAAATCGGTACGGGCGAAGGCGACATGGCGCTCAAGGCAAAAAAGGCCTCGGAATGGATGGCAGAAGGACATCGCGTCAAAATTGAGCTCTTTTTGCGAGGTCGCAGCAAGGGTATGGACAAAAACTTTCTTCGTGATAGACTGCACAGGGTACTCGCACTATTAACCGTCGATTACAAGATGGTTGAGGATGTAAAAGATAGCCCGAAAGGCATCGCAATCCTCGTAGAGCGCGCAAAAAAATAGTATGGCAACAAAAACAAACAAATCATTCTCAAAGCGCATCAAGCTTACAAAAAACGGTAAAATTAAGGTTCGCAAGGCCGGTTTTAACCATTTCAACGCACGTCAAAGCCGTTCAACCCAGTTGAATGGAAAAGTGGCGAACGATTTTGTGATGAACGCAAAAGCATTGTCACGTAACCTGCCTTTCGGCACTAACTAAGTCTTTTTAATTTAAACGCATATGTCACGAGTAAAACGAGGTGTTATTTCATTGAAGCGACGCAAAAACGTCCTAGCAATGGTCAAAGGTTACCGATTCGGTCGTGGAACCAAAGAACGTCAGGCAAAGGAAGCGATTGCACATGCAGGAAACCATGCATTCGCCCACCGCAAGGACAAGAAATCTGATTTCCGCGCATTGTGGAACATCAAGATCAACGCAGCAGTTCGTCCCCTAGGACTTAGCTACAGCAAATTCATTGATGCTTTGAACAAGAAAAACATCGCAATCAACCGAAAGATGCTTTCTGAAATTGCACACAGCAATCCTGAAACATTCGAACGCATCGTAAACGCAGTCAAATAATTCAAACAAAAAAACCGCTTCGGCGGTTTTTTTGTTATATACAGCTTTCTGCAAGAGTCCTATTGGGATACACGCGAAGCAATTCATCCAATGAGCTGAAGGATCGAAGATTTTCAGATTTTAATTCCTTCCATGCCGAGCAATTTTCAGGATAATATTTTTTTGCATGTGAAGCGGCAGACGTATAGTATGTACCGCTTTCGCTGTGTTCAGGAACGGCAATCGTAGTTGGGCTTGTCTTCTTGTCAGAAACGACTACTGGCAGCTGTACTATAGGCATTACCAAAGATTGTTCATCTACTACCGGCTGGGGCAGAACCTTATTGTCTATAATTACCTTTTCAGGCAAACCAATTTCGGTAGGAACGGGATCAGATTGCAGAATTTGCTCGACAACAGTATCAGGTTCTTCTGAAACTTTAGTTTCAGAAGAAGGCGCATTATTTCCCAAAAGAAATATAAACAGCAATAACGAAAAAATATTCATACCGTCTTTACACGTGATAATGTTTCAATCGTTCAAGCTTTGCTTGTTTGACCAATCGTTCTACCAATCGTCGCGGATCAGTATCAAAGATCACCGTTTCGTGTGGCTTGTTGCTTTTTGCCAAAATCTCGCGAAGAAGCTCGTCGGTATCCCAGCTTCCCTCCAATATACCTATTGGTTTGCGCTCTTCGAATGCAATCATGAATTCATGGATAGTTCCAGCGCGTCCGCAGCCAAATATGATAGCGTCAGACGAACGTGTCAGCAGCAGGTTTGATCCCGAATATCCAAAACCGGTATATACGATCATGTCCAAATACTCTGTTGGCAGTTTGTATGTTTCTACATGTTCGGTTTCAGTTGCCGCAGGAGAAAATCCTACCACTGTACCTCCTTTTTC
>CAYRNU010000024.1:0-9267 GCA_964425795.1 uncultured Candidatus Saccharibacteria bacterium
TGTTGAATCCGGCAGTCAGCGTCCGCAAACTAGCAAGAAAAAATGGTGGTTCTGGTTGGCGATAGTGGCGATGATCGTATTCTTGGGTTGTGCTGCATACGGTGCGTTGTTCCATAAGGCAACTCTGAATGTGACTCCGCGACAGTCGGTTGCACCTCAGTCAACTATATCAGTTACCTTGGCGGCTGATCCTGCCCAGATCGAAGTTCCTTTGGTCGTAATGTCACTTTCTGACACCGTTGAGGAAACCATTCGCGCTACAGGTTCAGAGCAAGTAAGTGAACGCGCGTCGGGAACGATTATTGTATATAACAATTTCAGTACCACTCCTCAAAAATTAGTCGAAGAAACTCGTTTTGAGACTCCAGACGGAAAAATTTACAAGACTGCAAAAGGAAATCCGATTACCATACCTGGAATCACCGCTGGTAAGCCAGGCCAGATCGAAGTCAAAGTATATGCAGCAGAGCCCGGCGTTGAATACAATCATGAACCTACCGATTTCGTAGTTCCCGGGTTCCGCGGAGGTCCAAAATTTGAAAAAATATATGCCCGTTCAGTCGGAGCGATTAGCGGTGGATTTGTCGGTATGCGTTCAACTATCGCTCAGGATGAAAAAGAACGTATCGTGAAAAAATTGTCACAGCAGCTGGGAGATCGCTTAAAGGCCGAGGCGTTTCTTCAAAAGACTGATGAATTTATCATACTCGATCAATCGTCCCGTGTTGCCATTGGGGAAGCTTCGATAGTTCCTTCGGAAAGCAATCCGCTTCAGGCGAAGCTTTCGGTTGCGGGTACTTATAGCTCGATATTGGTAAACAAGGGAGAACTTGCAAGCAATATGGCAGCCCAATTATTACCTGGATACAAGGGCGAGCCAATGCGTATTCAAAACATAGACCAATTAACCTTGTCAGTTCAGTTGACTGAAGATGTAGTATTGCAAAACCTCGAACGCATTACATTGTTGGTTACTGGAGCGCCTCATTTCGTATTTGAGGTTCCAGAAGAAGCCTTGAAGGGAGACCTATTGGGGATTCAGCGGAAAGCCGTTCCGGAATTGTTACATCGGTATACATCGGTTGAATCCGCTCGGCTGATTATTCGTCCATTTTGGAAAAAAACTGCCCCGGAAGAATTAAAATCAATTATTATCCGTTATAATCTTGACTAATAGTACCTGGTTTGATACTATACTCCTGTTCTCAATGAGTGATACACCTGATCCAAAAAACACACAGAAAGCAGTAGTCTTGGACTCGCTGCCTAACACTATGTTCAGAGTTCGCTTTGAAGATGGTGCCGAACAAATCGCGTATTTGTCCGGTAAAATGAAGTTACACAGAATCAAGGTTCTCATTGGCGATACTGTTGAAGTACTCCTCGATCCGTATGGTGGAAAAGGACGTGTTGTCAAACGATATTAAGTGCGCTATACTGCTCCAACATATTTAGGAAGACTTTATGAAAATCAGATCATCTATTAAAAAACGAAGTGCCGATGACAAAATTGTGCGCCGCAAAGGGCGTTTGTATTTGATTAACAAGAAACAGCCTCGACATAAAACTCGACAGGGTTAATTTCCTCATTATTTATTCGTATGCGTATTTTCGGTATTA
This sequence comes from uncultured Candidatus Saccharibacteria bacterium, assembly GCA_964425795.1. GTDB lineage: Bacteria > Patescibacteriota > Minisyncoccia > Phycocordibacterales > UBA1006 > CAYRNU01. The sequence continues at coordinate 1,621 of CAYRNU010000024.1, forward strand.
CCATCCCAGACAACAAGCGACTTAAGTACGGTATGACCGTTCTTTATGGCATTGGCCAGTCACGAGCAACAGCTATCCTAACCGAAGCTGGTGTTGACCCTATGAAAAAAGGAAGCGAGCTTACCGCTGATGAGGAAACTAAGCTCCGCAAATTAATCGAGCCCTTAACTCTTGAAGGAGATTTAAAGCGTGAAATCAGTCAGAACATCAAGCGTCTGAAAGATATCGTAGCGTACCGTGGTATGCGTCACTCACGCGGATTGACTGCTCGCGGACAGCGCACTAAAACCAACTCTCGTACTGTTCGTGGTAACAAGCGTGTAACCATGGGTTCAGGACGTAAGACCGTAGATAAGAAATAGTAATTATATGGGAAAAAAACGAATTGTTAAAAAAGAAGGACAGCGAATGAACCAGAGCCTAAAAAACCGTGCTCTTGCTCGTTTGCCAAAAAAGAAAATCGCAGCAGCGACTCTTCACATTCAGGCAACGTACAACAATACCCTGGTTACTGTTACTGACAAGCAGGGCAACACATTGATGTCATCATCTTCAGGAGCTCTTGGATTCAAGGGTGCAAAGAAGGGAACTCCGTTCGCAGGACAGAAGGTAGGCGAAGTTTTGGGAGAAAAGGCAAAAATGATCGGCATCAAGGAAGTTGATGTAAAGGTTACTGGCGTTGGGTCAGGTCGTGAATCAGCGATTCGCGGATTTATGTCACAGGGTATTGAACTTACACGTCTCAAGGATGAAACACCGGTACCGCACAATGGTCCTCGTGCTAAGAAGCCTCGTCGCGTCTAATTAATTTTAATCATACAGTATGGCAACCATCAAAAAATTTAAAGTGTGTCGTCGCCTTGGGGCAGGAGTGTTTGAACAGTGTCAAACACAGCGTTTTGTTGTATCACAGCAAAAGCGTTCAAAGGTAAGCAACAGCAAGCGTGCTCCAAAGCGTCCGAGCGATTACGGTCTTTCTCTTATTGAAAAGCAGAAGGTTCGTTTTGCCTATGGCGTGAGCGAAAAGCAGTTTGCAAACTACGTAGAAAAGGCTTTTGCCGTTGCAAAGAAGGGACAGGTACCAGCAGACAAGCTGTTTGATCTCCTTGAACATCGCTTGGATAATGTTGTATATCGTCTCGGTCTTGCGCACACCCGTGCATTTGCGCGTCAGTTGGTTTCTCATGGACACATCACTGTTAACGGAGTTCGCGTAAACGTGCCTTCATACATGGTAGCCATGAAGGACAAGATTGAAGTTCGCGAAGGAAGTAAGAAAAAAACTGCATTTGCAGAACACGCAGAAAAGCTAAAGCAGTACACAGCTCCAGAATGGCTGAAGCTGTCACCGGCAACCCTGAATGCAGAGGTTATCGGTTCTCCGAAAAATCCCGACCCGTTCATGAATTTCCAGGCAGTTATCGAGTTCTACAGCCGATAGTAGGACACCAGTCAGGCTTTTTTATCAAGCAATCATAACTAATACATTTTGCTTATGTCAGAACTCAACATCGTCTTGCCTTCAAAACTGAAAGTAGTAGAAGAAAACGCAATTCACGGCATCTATGAAATAGAAGGTCTGCACCCAGGATACGGTTACACGTTGGGTAACTCATTGCGCCGCATCATCCTTTCATCGCTTCCCGGAGCGGCTATTACTGCTGTAAAAATTGAAGGAGCAGATCATGAATTCACTTCAATCCCAGGAATCAAGGAGGATGTTTTGATGATTATTTTGAACTTGAAGAAGGTGCGCTTCAAGATGTCGGTTGAAGGTCCTGTAGAATTCCAGTTCACAGTAAAGGGTCCAAAGGCGGTTACTGCAAAAGACATCACTGTTCCTGGTGGTCTTGAAGTTTTGACTCCAGATCAGCACCTATGTGAGATCACTGACAAATCAGCTTCATTTACAGTAACTCTGACTGTAGAAAAGGGAATGGGATTCGTTCCTCGCGAAAGCTTGCGCAAGGAAAAAGTTGATATCGGAACTATGGCTATCGACGCTACCTTTACTCCTGTTCGCAAAGCGAGCTACGAAGTAGAAGATATGCGCGTTGGTGACAAGACCAACTACCACAAATTGCGTATGGCAATTGAGACTGACGGAACCATTGCTCCAAAAGAAGCATTGGAGGAATCAATCCACATCATGCTGGCACAGCTGCGTTCAATTCTTGACCTCAAGCATGAGGCATATACTCCTGTGAAGGAGGTTGCAGCTGCACCGTCAGTGGAAGAAACCGTTGCTTCAGTTGAAGCCGAAGATGATGGAGCTCTAGCGGACGTTCTTAAAACCCGCATCGACAGCCTATCATTCGGTACTCGTACTGCGAACGCGCTTTCAAATGCAAGCATTCGTACACTTGGCGGATTGGTGCAGAAGACTGAAGATGATCTGATGACTCTTGAAGGTTTCGGATCAAAAAGCCTAGACGAGGTAAAGGAAGTCCTTGCCCAGTTTGGTTTGACATTAAAGGCCTAATCGTGTACTGTTCTAGGGTATATTTATTGATTTAGCGTATGCGACACCACAACAACCAGAAAAAATTCGGACGAGGAAGCAACCAGCGCCATGCATTCATGCGCGGTTTGGCTTTGAACCTAATCGAACACGGACGAATTGAAACCACCGAACCTCGTGCAAAGGCACTTCGCCCATACGTTGAACGATTGGTTACCAAAGCACGTACTAACGACGTTGCAACATTGCGTCTTTTGATGGCACGCCTAGGCGGTCAGGAAGGAGCTGCAAAAAAGCTTATTAACGATATTGCGCCAAAATATCAGGAACGCGAAGGTGGTTATACCCGCATCCTAAAATTGGAACACCGCAAGAGCGATGCCGCATCAATGGCATTGATTGAATTTGTATAATTGTATGGAACACAAGATTGATGCAACAGACAAGAAACTAGGACGCATTGCAACAGAAGCCGCAATGATTCTTCGCGGTAAGAACAGCACTTCATTTGCTCCTAATACCGTAGCCGATGTAAAGGTTATTATTGAAAACGCAGGAAAGGTAGATCTTTCAGAAGGACGTTTGAACGAAACTTACGCTCGCTATTCTGGATATCCAGGCGGACTTACAAAGGAAAAGCGCGGACACGTTATCAAGCGCAAAGGTTTCCGAATGGTCTACGAAAAAGCAGTCGGCGGCATGTTGCCAAAGAACAAGCTTCGAAAGCTGCTCCTAAAGAACCTTATCGTCAACGAATAATCATATGGATAAAAACAAGTACACCGAAGCGGTAGGTCGCCGAAAGACAGCAACAGCTCGCGTTCGCATGAGCGATGCAGTAAAGACCAAAGTTGTCGTCAATGACCGCCCAATCGAAGAATATTTTAAAACTACAGAATTGGTGAAGACCGTTATTGATCCTATCACCAAGGGTGAAGTACCAGGAGGCTACGAAATCAGCGTCAAGGTAAACGGAGGAGGAACCCGATCTCAGGCAGAAGCAGTCCGTCACGGAATTGCCCGCGTTTTGACAAAGATCGATCCGGAACTACGATCAGCACTTAAGAAACTAGGTTTCCTAAAGCGCGATCCTCGAACCAAGGAACGTATGAAGCCAGGTTTCCGCAAGGCCCGCAAGCGAGCCCAGTGGAGCAAGCGATAATACGCCAAACAAAAAAACAGCAGCAATGCTGTTTTTTTTGTTTTTGACTTGAACCCGCTTCATCAGTACTATGGTTCTATATGACAGATGCTCACGAAGAAGAATTTGATATAGAGACAGGTGTGGACGACGTCTCATTTGAGGAAACTGATGCCGAAGGTGTCGCAGTTTCATCTGCAGATAAACTGAAAAAACTCCGCGGCGAATTGGCAGCAGCCAAAAAAGAATCAATGGATAACCTGACGGGCTGGCAAAAGGAACGCGCTGAATTCATCAATTTCAAAAAGGGGGAAGCGGAGCGCATTGCAGCGGGACGCGACCGCGCAGTAGACGGCGTGTTGTTTGATGTGCTTGCTGTAGCGGACAGTTTTGACATGGCTATGGGCAATCAGGAAGCCTGGAGCAAGGTGGACGTCAATTGGCGCATGGGCGTGGAATATATCTACCAGCAATTGCAAAAAGTATTGAGCGAAAACAATATTTCTGAAATCGCGGTCAATATTGGCGATCAGTTCAATCATGATCTGCACGAACCGGTGGAGTCCGTTACAACAGATGATGCATCAGCTGACAACACCATCGCAAAGGTATTGCAGAAAGGATATCAAAAAGGGGACAAAGTTCTGCGACCAGCGAAAGTGAATGTCTATAACGTAAAATAAAAACCGCGATTGCGGTTTTTATTTTTGACTCAAAAACTTCTGCTCCGTTTCTTCATCAACTGTGTCTGTCGTCAGCACGATCATTTCAGTAGACAATCCCAAATCTTTTTTCAAATTGATGAACAGATGTTCAAACGGATACGGGGATACCCAGACCGTATTTTTCACGCAGGCGAACCCTGCTTTTTTTAATAGGTAGCGCAATGCTTCACGTTCGCTTTTTCGGTCTTCGGGAAGGTCCAAAATAATAATGCGCCATTTGCCGTCCCACGTTGCAGGAAGGGGAAGCGTGCCGGAAGTCAGCTCGATGCTGGCCAGTTTCTTGCGTCCAGCGGGGGTCAGGCGGACGGACTCGGTATCGTTTACAGGGAAGGTTTCCGCAAAGCCGGATTCCAGGATATTTTTCATAGCGCGCGCCACGGCGTACTGGGATTTGGTGTCCTTTGCGGCTGGCTCTGGTGCCTCTGACACTGTTTCCAGTTCGATTTCGGCCTGTTCCTTCAAATGCTCCACGGATACCGTCTTGTGGCGGTTTAAGAGCTTGAGAAGGGCGTTCTGCGGATTGCGACGATTATTTGACATACAAAAAGCGTAGCATATAATAGATTTTGTACAAGTATTTCGCGGTCGCTGAAAACTTGTAAATACTTATAAAAAGATTTTTTATCACTGGAATAAATGGGACTGGAAAATCGACAGTAGCTGAAGAGTTGTCTAAAAGAGGAATTATTACTATCGACTTAGATGCCGTTCAAGATCTCTGTATATGGGTTCATGTAAAAACAGGTGAACGAGGGTATTGGAATCCAGGAAGTGATAAAGAATTTTTTGATACTTACAAATACAACTGTGATGAGAGAAAACTTATTCAGCTTATGGATGAAAATGAGTTTTCCGTTGTTGTTGGATTAGCTGATAACCAATCGGAACTCTTTGAATTGTTTGATAAAGTTTTTTTACTTCAATGCAGTGAAGAAGCATTTCTTAGCCGAATTAAAGAAAGAACTAATCATAATTTTGGTAAACATGATTCGGAAAAAGAAATGTTACTTGGGTATTACAAGGAATTTGAAAATGACATTCTTGAAAAAGGAGCTATATCAATGAATACTGACAAACCATTAGATATTGTTGTGGATGAAATTATTAAAAACATTACAAACTAATTTTTATAAAAAAATATGTCAAAAATCATCGGAATCGACTTAGGAACAACCAACTCGGCAGTAGCCGTCATTGAAGGCGGACAGCCAAAAATCATCGAAAACGCAGAGGGCAACCGAACCACTCCGTCTATTGTCGCGCTTGCAAAAAACGGCGACCGACTGGTTGGAGCTCTGGCAAAACGCCAGGCAGTGACCAATCCGCAAAGCACCATCTTTGGTATCAAGCGATACATGGGCCACAAGTTTTCTGACGAAGTGGTAAAGAAAGACATCGAACATTCTCCATTTGCAATCTCTGCTGGAGCTGACGGCGGCGTGCAGGTAAAGATGGGCGACAAGGATTACCGATCTGAAGAAATTTCTGCGATGATTTTGTCAAAGATCAAGGCGGACGTTGAAGCAAAATTGGGTGAGACGATCACCGAAGCTGTGATTACGGTGCCTGCATATTTTGACGATAGCCAACGACAGGCGACAAAGAATGCCGGCATGATTGCAGGACTGGATGTAAAGCGCATCATTAACGAACCTACCGCAGCTGCGCTGGCATACGGATTCAATACGAAAAAAGACCAAAAGATCGCGGTGTACGACTTTGGTGGAGGAACCTACGATATTTCTATTCTTGAAATTACCGGAGCTGATGGCGAGCAGAGCATCGAAGTGAAATCAACCGGTGGCGACGCGCACATGGGAGGAGAAGACATCGATCGCGAAATCATCAAATGGATTGCCGATGAATTCAAGAAGGAATCTGGTATGGATGTTACCAAAGACGTTCTTGCCTTGCAGCGCCTAAAGGAAGCTGCAGAAAAAGCAAAGCATGAATTGTCGACCGCGACTGAAACTGAAATCAATATTCCGTTCATCGCGCAGGTTGACGGCGTGCCCCAGCACTTGATGATGAAGATGTCACGCGCAAAGCTTGAGGAATTGGCAATGCCGTTTATCGAGCGATCAATCGAGCTTACCAAACAGGCGATTGAAGCGTCATCATTCAAAATTTCTGATATCGATGAAGTCATCATGGTGGGAGGTCAGACCCGCATGCCAAAGATCATCGAAGAGGTGAAGAAATTGTTCGGCAAAGAACCAAACCGTTCGATCAACCCCGACGAAGTGGTGGCATTGGGTGCAGCGGTACAGGCCGGCGTATTCCAGGGCGATGTCAAAGACGTATTGCTATTGGATGTGATTCCGTTGTCGGTCGGAATCGAAACATTGGGAGGCGTTGCAACAAAATTGATCGACCGCAACACCACCATTCCTACGTCAAAGTCGCAGGTATTCTCGACCGCAGCTGACAATCAGACATCGGTAGAAATCCATATTGTTCAGGGAGAACGTCCTATGGCAGCCGACAACAAGTCACTCGGACGCTTTACATTGGAAGGAATTCCGCCAGCACCGCGCGGCATGCCGCAGGTAGAAGTGTCGTTTGATATCGACGCGAACGGAATCCTTAATGTAAAAGCCGTAGACAAGGCAAGCAACAAGGAAGCCTCGATCAAGATTACCGGAGCGTCAGGACTGTCTGATGAAGAAATCAACCGCATGAAGGAAGATGCTGAAAAGCATGCAGCCGAGGATGCCAAGAAAAAAGAATTGATCGATGTAAAGAACACCGCGGATGCTATGATCTTTACTGCCGAAAAGTCATTGAAGGATTATGGCGACAAGGTTTCTGAAGACGTAAAGAAAAATGTGGAGGAAAAGGTTGCAGCCCTCAAGACTGCAAAAGAGGGTACCGATAAGGATGCCATCGACAAGGCAACCGTAGAGCTTTCCGAATCTATGCAGAAAATCGGCGAAGCAATGCAAAAAGCTGATGCCGAAGCTGCCCAGAATGCACAGCCTGGAGCTGGTGCAAATCAGGGAGACGATAATGTGCGCGATGCTGAAGTAAACGAAGGAGACGCGAAATAACATTCAAACTTCTTACTCAACATATCTTTTTGATGTGTTGAGGATAGAGGCAAGAAGCCGTATACTAACCACCATGTCAAAAGACTATTACAAAATTCTAGGAGTTGAAAAAACCGCTTCGCCCGAAGAAATAAAGAAAGCCTTCCACAAGATGGCGCATCAGTACCATCCCGACAAAAAGGGAGGAGATGAGGCAAAATTCAAGGAAGCGAACGAAGCCTATCAGACGCTCTCTGACGCGAAAAAACGCGCGCAATACGACCAGTTTGG
>CAYRNU010000025.1:0-9095 GCA_964425795.1 uncultured Candidatus Saccharibacteria bacterium
TTTCGCGAACCATAGCCAAATGCGCCGGCGTCATACCTGTATCTTCCAATTTCTTAACGCCACGCTCTGGATCCAAAATACGGATTACCACTTTTTCTCCATAAAATGTAGGCAATGTTGATACGCGGAAATCGACCTTACGGCCGTTTATTTTTGCCAAAAATCGTCCGTCCTGAGGCTTGCGCTTTTCATCCAAACGCAGCTTTGCCAATATTTTTACACGCGCCACAATAGCTGCGTCCAAATTCTTTGGAACGAGCAAACTCGTATACAGCGTTCCATCAACGCGGAAACGGACCTTTACCTTGTCGCCATTGTTTTCAATATGAATATCTGAGGCCCCTCCTTCGATAGCATTTTTCAAAATTACTGAAACCATTTTCGTTACCGGAGCATCTTCAAACAGCGTATCCTTTTGCACGTTCGTCCCTGTAGTTGTCTGTTGTCCCCCCTCTAGGGATAATTGTGATTCATCAAAATTGCCGCTGACATCTACTACATCATCGTCCATATCGCCCGAGATATCATCTATTGATCCTCCAGCGCCTAATCCGCGATACGATTCCAATACTTTTTTCAGATCCGAATATTTTATCAAAACTATTTTATAGGGAGTATTTGTTTTTGTAGCAATGAACTGCAGTGCATTGCGCGCCTCAAGACGACTCGGATCAGACATGCCCACCAGCAGCACTCCGTCTTGAATCGCAACAGGAACAAATCGATACGTGTTTGCAGCATCTTCAGGGATATATTTAAGGATATCAAAAGTAATATCATCCGTTCTTACAGACTGGATCGGTATTGCATAGAAAGCGCTTTTTGTTTCCAAAATTTTATCTTCGTCAAGATGCATCAATTCAAGGACAGCATCTATGTCGCCTCCGAATTGTTCATTTGCCTGCTCAATAATATCGTCAACCTGATAACGATTGATCAGACCTTTTTGCGCAAGAAGCTCGAGGATGCCAGTTGCCATAAAAGTTTATTGGTTAGGAGTTACCGACGACGAACCGGTCGCAGCTGTTGAAGGAGTAGTGGCTGTAGAAGCGGGAACGCCTGTTCCAATAGGCGCAAAAGGATTCCTTCTACCCTTCATATCAACCGCAGGCAAAGTAATACTGATATCTTTAAGGCGCGCAAATGAAGGATTGGCTAAAATATCATCATTCAAAGTAAGCGTTGACACTCGACCTAAAAGAGCCAACAACTGAGTACCAGCAACGTTGTTTCCTGACGCTGCAAGAGGAGCTGCGGCAGAATTGCGCGCAGTTGAAGATAACGAGCTCGTAGATGCAGGAGGAGTGTTTCCCTTCTTAATAAAGACGAAGTAGCCGATAAACAAAAGTACCGCGATACCTAGAAATATAAGAAGATTACGAAGTGATTTTTTCATATTAGTTTATTTGCTTTAGCCAATAGGTATTCATCGACATATTGAACTGATACACCGTCTGGTTATTTGCACTTTCGGCGCGGAATGACAGAGCTTCAACATCTATAATACGCAAACTCTGTTCAACATCTTCCATAAAGCTGACAAATCCTTCATATGATCCCCGGATTACTAAATCAAGAGAGATAGTTCCATAATCAACCGTTGCAACCTGAATCTGCGAGCGCTGACTGCGCTGCGTTTCTTCTTCCTCGGAAAGTGCAGCTGTGCGCAATTCCAAACCATATCGCGACGCAATGGTTTGCAATTCCAAAATCAATTTAACATTATCAGCATTATTGGGAACCATTTTTTCTAAACGCGCCAATTCTGCTGGAGCAAAATTGTTGTACTTTTTAAGTAAATCATCGCGCTTCGCTTGCAGCGTGCGTGAATTGCTAAGGACGTCTTTCAGTTGCGCTTCTTCGGCGCGCAGTGCAGTAATGTCGCTATACTGAGGACCCACAAAAAACACGAATCCAAGAATGGAGGCAATTATGATTATGATTGCAAAAAGTGATCGTGCCATACAATTATTGGGTAGTTAACTGATTGCCTGCCAATTGCGAACTGAATAACAGCAACTGAGGATTAAGCGCATAGTTTAAATCAAATGATACTCGACCAGCATCTGTAAGAGCGAAGTTTGAAAATATATGGTCCACAATAATATTGCTTTGACCCAACAAAGTCGACTGCTGAGCAATAGGAGTATAGCGGGTTGCAAGACCTTTCATTTGTACACGAGGCACTCCCTCATCATATTCAAATTGGAAACTGGTATATGCAATATCAGACAAGGTCGCCTGTTCAAGTGCACGGAACAGCGGAGAAAATGCTGTATGACGTGAAAGAAGCTGAGATGAAACTTTGAGACGAGTATCAAGGCGCACTAATTCAAGAATGAGCGACGGCTCAAATGCCTTCTCGGCGCGACTAATAGTATCCTTCATCGTCGTAATATTTTTAGTGAGGTAGCTCTTATACAAATAAACACCGCCTGATGACAATAATGCAACAATGAAAACAAGAGTTGCAATAATATTTAATAGGCTATTACCCTTTGGGCGAACAGGGACGCCGCCAGCGGCAGGAGTCGGCAAAACCGATGGAGTTTTTTTCGGTATAAATGTCGTCGTCATTTCATTTGCCATGTATCTATAGTGTAGTATACAAATCCTTATGCACCTATTGCAACTGTTTTAATGCACAGCCAATAGCGACTGCGAATGCCGGGCTTGCTTCCGACAAGACTTGTTCCAAAAACACAGGAGCCTGAGCCTTGGAAAAGGCATCACTGTGATTTACTGGAATTGAAAAACGCTTTTGTAATTCTTCTTTAAAACCTAGCAACTGAGATCCTCCGCCAACCAAATACACCTTGTCGATTGCCTTTCGATATTCCTGCTCATAACTTGAAAGCACACTGCCGATTTCAGAAAACAGATACTCCATATTTGATTGCAGGACGGTACGCGCTTGTTCAGTCTGTTGCTGATATCCACTTCCGACGAGTCCCACTTCCTTCTTTAAATTTTCAGCCCTATCAAAAGTAATATTGAGTGATTGCGCTAGTGCAGCGCTTAGATGATATGATCCGCGATTGATTGTGTGGAATTTTTTAACTACGCCGTATTCAACCGCTGCAACACGCACGCCAGATGCTCCAAAATCAACTACAAGAACAGGAGCAAGATCGTGCTTCAATGTAGAGCGAATGGCGCTGAATATTTCCATTTCAAATGATCCCGCACGCAATCCTGCAGTAGCGATTACTTCCTTATACCGCACAAGCGCGTCATTTCTGATTGCAGCAACAAAGACCTCCATCTTTGAGGCACCATCCTCCGTCTGCTGCACATCACCCAGTGATATCAAATTTTCAGGCAGCACCCACCAGTCCAATGAAACTTCTGACAACGGGACCGGGATATACTTGCGTGCTTCATTAGGAATTGTCGTACCCAAATCGCGCTCGCTGATGCGCGGCAAATCAAGCAAGAACACCAGGCTAGCGTTAGACTGAATCGAAAAGTAAGGATCTTTTGATGTAATGTTCGCTTCACGCAATACATCCATAAGCGCCTGAGCAAGCAGGTCATTGGAAAGATTGGTAATTTCGCCAGGCAATTTATTTTCGTAGGTTCCAAGTGCAATCTCTCCATAAGTCTCCAGGACGATGCGACTTTTTTCCTGTTTCAATTGGACGACCTTGATGGATGAACTGCCGATATCAATTCCGACAATAACCGGTGACGGTGCACTGCCAAATAACGATCCGAATTTACCCATGAGTGATTTGAAATCTGCCATACGAGAAGTATATCACAGCGCCTATGCTACACTACATATCATGTCGTGGATTGACTATGCTCTTTCATTACTTTTTCCTCCTCCTGTCTCAGTCCGCATTTTTGATCGCCTACCCAGACCCATTCCCCACAATCATGAATCATGGATTTTATCAGCAACACGTTACAGATCCGATGCGCGAAAAATAATTCGCTATTTAAAATCAACACCTGATAAATTATTTTTAAACCACTGCGCACTTAAAATGGCAGAAGTGATAGAATCATATATTTTGGAGCAAAATCTTGTATCGTCTTGTGAATATATACATATTACGCCCGTTCCGCAGCACAAGAAAACGGATCGGGCTCGCGGCTTCAGCCAGTCTGCGTTATTAGCTCAAGCCATATGCAACCATCTTTCATATACGCATTATTCACCTATCCTATGCAAAACACGAGCCACTGAAAAACAGGCATTGCTTCCAAAACATAGACGCCTAACGAATCAACTTAATGCGTACCAATGCTCGACATCTACGCGGTCAGCAAATGAATTAGTCATATTAGTCGATGACGTTTCAACAACGGGAAACACCCTGCGGGAATGCCGCAAGGTGCTATTGAATGCTGGATATACACATGTTATTGGAATTGTCTTTGCGCACTAGACAGCAGATTCCGGAGCTGGTTCAGTAATTGGATCAGGGGATGGTGTTTGATCTGGCGTAGGTTCAGGATCAGGTTCTGAAACTACTTCAGGTTCTGGAGTTGGATCAATCCCGGCATTATCCAACAACTCACTTAACATAGCTTCGTCTACACAAACTGTTCCAACACACAATGTTTCAGTGAATTCTCCGCGTCGTGCCTTTAATGTGTCTACGACTAGTTCCCCCACTTGCGTACCAGCTGCTGTTCCCGCCGAGATCGTATTTATCTTATCGTTCAATTCCTGAACCGCTTTGGTTAGGTATGGGATAAGCGATGAAGTTGAAAGAGTTCTCAAGCCTGTACCCTCATCAATTGAAACAAGTTCTGGTAATACCTGTTCTACTTCCTGTGCTATAAATCCAGGGGTTTTTACCGCATCGTCTGATTGAGCGTTCCAGCGATATGTTACAGGTCGCAATCGCATAATTGAATCCAAGGCAGTATCGAATGACACGATATTCTTCTTTAAGGTTTCATCAGAAGTACAGTTCAGTGTTGTAGTAACAGGGTTAATGGTACAAAAACCTGCACTGTTCGTGAATCGCGCAACAGCTCCTGCGATTGCGTTGGTACCCACCTGAAGAATTTCAGGTGAAGCTGTGTTTTCAAAGTTATCGATTCCTACCCCCACTCTTCCGTCTTTTAAGATAGTAAATGCATCTGATCCACCAGGGCTACCGTCGCCATTACCTACTACCAATAGGCGATCATCAAGATCGAAAGCGGCAACGTTATCAGGAACATAATTAGTATTTTGAACACCTAGAGCAACTTCTCCATATGATAATGAACTGGCTCCTTGACCAATTGCTATTGATTCTTCACCTGCAGCACCCGCACTGGAACCGATGGCAACAGAACCACCGCCATCAGCTGACGCCCCAACACCAAAAGCTACTGATCCAATTCCGTTTGCAGAAGATAGATATCCTCCCACGATAGCACGATCAGCTGTCGCAAAACTCGTTTCACCAAAAGCTATAGAACTATTACCGGAAGCTGTAGTACTATTACCAAATGCTGTCGAGTCGACACCTGAAGCTATTGTTGAGTTTCCAAACGCTGTCGAAGTCTGACCCGACGCAACAGTAAGCAAACCGAAAGCAGTCGCATAGTCTGTAGAAGCTACCGTAGCCAGACCAAATGCCGTTGAATTGACTCCTGATGCAATTGGAGCTGCATCACCTCCACTACTAAATCCAAGCGCTATAGAATTTACTCCAAGATTAGCTCCTTCCCATTCAATACCATCAACTGTTCCTACTCGGAACGCCTGATTTACAACATCAAAGAACATTTTTGTTTCCTCACCTGAAGTCCAGATGGTATCATCATCGTTCAAGATAAAGGTACCGTCTTTGATAATGGTCAAAGCATTATTGCGCGCGAATAACGTACCGTTTCCGATAGAAAACAGACGGTCGTTCAAATCAAGAGATGCTGCGCCGGCAGCCGCATACTGTGTCGTATACATACCAAAAACTGTCTCGGCAAATGAAGGAGCAGCTGTATCAAAACCAAATGCAGTAGAACGCAGACCCGACGCTGTAGTCAACGCTCCAGCAGCAAACGAGGTATCTCCTGATGCTACAGTATTTTCACCAAGAGCAAACGATGAGCTACCTGTTGCATCAGCACTCGTACCAAATGCTGCCGCTGTGTTTCCGCTGGCTACCGTATTATTACCGAATGCAATCGAACGATATGCGCTTGCAATGGTTCCTTCTCCCAAAGAGAATGAAACGTCGCCGCTTGCGACAGCATTAAAACCAGCAGCAAATGAAATCTGTCCACTTGCCGTAGTGTCGACACCCATAGCTGTTGCACCCGCGTTTGTTGCTTCGGTGCCAGTGCCGGTCGCAAATGAATTATCTCCCGATGCAATCGGAGCTGAAGTTAAAAATGTTGCAGGATCAGCGGCACCTAATGCGATAGCTCCCGCACCTGAAGCGACACTTCCATCACCTAAGGCAACTGCATTGTCTCCCGTTGCAACAGGAACGGTGAAACCAGCTACAGGATTTTCCGCATAGAGATCATATAAGATTTTAACCGTACAATTTAGGGTTCCAGGCGCACAAGCCGGATCAAGTACCGCGCCAGGAGTATAGGGAGATACGGGCGGAACCGCAAAAGCAGTGAATGCACCATAAGTAAATAAGAGAGTACCTAAAATAAACACCAGTGATAGCTTGGAATGTAGAGCCCGTGATCGCATGAATACAGTATACAAAAAACCCTCCCAACAAGCGAGAGGGTTTCCACACTTCACTAGCTATAGTGTGGTCAAAATTTCATATCCATCATCAGTCACAGCAACGGTATGCTCTACATGGACTGCAGGACTGCCGTCTTTTGTCTTTATAGTCCAGTCATCGGAAGCCATAACAATAGCGTCCTTGCCTGTCATAATCATAGGCTCGATGGCAATTACCATACCAGCCTTCAGCATGGGACCGGTTCCCGCTGTTCCATAATTTGGAATATAGGGATCTTCATGAATATTGATACCTACGCCATGTCCTGAAAATTCTCGCACAATGCCGTACTTGTTACCGATAACCTTTTCAATGGCCGCGCTGATGTCACCGATTCTATTGCCTGGTTTTATCTGTTCAATACCTGCGTATAGCGCCCGTTCAGCAGCGGCAACCATATCAATTATTTTTTTATCCGCCTTACCGACGATTACGGTAATTGCCGCATCCGTAATAGTATTGTTGTGCCACATTCCCAGATCGATCGATACCACATCGCCATCCTGAAGCACACGATTCGCCGATGGAATACCATGAACTATTTCATCATTGATCGATATACACAACGTCGCAGGAAATGGTTTTTTTGCACCATAGGGTTTGTAATTTAAAAATGCAGGAATGTCTCCACCTTCACGTACCAGTTGTTCAGCATACGCATCAAGTTCTGCGGTTGTAACACCGGCTACGGTTTTTTCTTTTATGCGCTGCAAAATTTCAGCATGACGTCTGCCTCCTTCGCGTAGCGTATCTAATTGTTCAGGGGTTTTAATAAGAATCATTATTTCAATTGCAATGCACTCTTCAATTCAGCAAATACTGCCTCGATCGGCTGTTCACCGTTAATATCGACAAACGTATATCCCTTGCGTTCCTTGAAATATTCCAAAACCGGCAATACTTCATGATCATACCAATTAAGACGACTCTTAATGTACTCGTCGGTATCGTCCGCGCGTCCGCGCCCCTTCATGCGATCAAACGCCCATTCGTTTGAAACATTGATTTGAATCACATGAGCATGCTCAATACCGTAAAACTTGAGAGCTGAATCCAAAACAGGAGCTTCAGCGAGCTTGCGGCACAATCCATCCAGCACCAGATCTTCATATCCGGTATATCGATTGATCAGTTCATTGGTCCAGATCCATATAGGCAAAAAGGCTGCCAGCAATCCGCCCTTCTCCATTATGCTGCGGGTGCGAAGCGCCGTGTAATTGTTTGCAGTCATGAATTCGCGGAACTTTTGTCCGGTCTCCATATACAAAACACTGCTGCCTCGCTGCTGCAAATAGTCGATTAACAGCGCTGCCTGAGTTCCCTTGCCTGAGCCCGAACGACCAAAGAATATATACGTATTATTTTGCATGCAGACAGTGTAAACGAAGAATTGCCCTAGGTAAATAAAACTTGACTTTATTTAAAAAAGTGTCATTATTTAGATAAATCAAAACCCAGCTCCTTATGATCATCCTAGCGTCACTTTTGGGATTCATTGTATTCATGTATCTTTTTACATACGGTTTAGGCTACGCCTTCAAAGGCCAAACTGGCGGCAGCAATGCGACTAAATGGCTAAACAGCAACATCGTCTTTCCGATTCTCGATAGTACAGGAAAAACTGTGGCAAAAATCGCAAGCAAACATCCGCGGATCATTGGATTCATCATTGTTGCAGCAGCAATAGCAATTATTATTGTTGCCAACGAGGGACAACTATTTTAAATAACTGTCCCTTTTTTATTATTTTCTTCGTACAAAAAAACACCAGCTATTAATGCTGGTGTTTTTTATTAGGAATTAATATTCCCGCATTGAGATCTGTGCATCCAGTTTTTTCATGATATCAATCAAAACAGAGACGACGATCAAGACTGCAGTACCTCCGACCGCCAATGCCTGCATGCCAGTTACGGTGCGTAGGATGATTGGCAATACGGCAATAACAGCTAGGAACAACCCTCCAAAGAATGTAGTGCGAGTAACCACTCGTCCTAGATATTCTTCGGTTGCAGTTCCTGGACGGATACCTGGAATAAAGCCTCCGTTCTTATGCAGATTGTTTGACATTGCAGTCGGATCAAACGTAATCGCCGTATAAAAATACGTGAATACGAATACCAGTACAAAGTACGCGGCAGCATACAACCATCCGTTGTTGAGGAACCAAGTAATACCCTGACTAATCGCAAGAACAGTTGCATTGCTTGAGCTTGCCATCAACTGCGCCGCAAATTGCGGAAACAACAAGATAGACACCGCGAAGATAATTGGCATAACGCCGGCCTGGTTGATGCGTAGTGGAATGTAGGTAGATGTTCCACCATACACGCTGGTGCCTCGTGCCTGTTTTGAATAGGTCACAGGAACCGGACGTTCCGCTTCGGTTACCAATAC
>CAYRNU010000026.1:0-8983 GCA_964425795.1 uncultured Candidatus Saccharibacteria bacterium
TACATATCGTGTCGTTACCCGGAACGGAAAAGACATGATGGTGTATACGCCTGTTATGTTTCCGTCACACGGCGACATTGCTGAAGTGCATGAACCGTGGGTTGACTGTACGATCATTAGTCCTAGCACCTATGTTGGCGGAATTATGCAGCTAATGTATGAACATGAAGCAACGGTTACGAAGACTGAGAATTTTGGCGATGACCGAACCACATTGACCGCAACGATGCCGCTAAGAGAGCTCATGCGCAATTTCTTTGACGAGCTAAAAAGCGTTTCGTCAGGATATGCATCCATATCGTACGAAATGGGTGAAATGAAATTGGCAGATGTTGTTCGACTAGATATTTTGGTAGCCGAAGAAGAGGTGCCTGCGTTTGCGCGCGTAGTGTCTCGTCGCCGTGTTCAGGAAGAAGCTGAAGAAGCTGTCGAGAAGTTGCATGAAAGTCTTCCTCAACAATTGATCGTCGTTAAAATTCAGGGACGGGCCCTGGGACGAATTTTGGCATCAAAAACGCTGAAAGCTTTTAGAAAAGATGTTACCGGCTATCTCTATGGAGGAGATATTACCCGCAAGATGAAACTGCGTGAAAAACAGAAAAAGGGTAAGAAAAAGATGCAAGCCCGCGGCAAGGTAAATATTCCTCAAGATGTCTTTCTCAAAATGATGAAAAAGTAGGACTAGAACAGTCCTGTGTACAAGGCAATCATGCTAATGATTACCAAGATTACAGCAATCTTCCAGATAAGGGTGATTCGCTTTTTGTTTTTCTGGGTGAACAACATAGTATGCTGTATACTATAGCACAGTAATAAGTATGTCTACCCAAAAGCAACAAGTCCAAAAAGTCGTCAAGCAGGAGGCATCTCCGACGCGAGCAACCGTCAAAAAACATCGCATTCCGTTCTTTTTCATTGTGGCGCTTATAATAACTATTTTTATAGCATCGCGCGCTATTGGATTGCTAAAGAAAAAACAGGCAGCCGACGCGATGAATAAAGCGTATGCAAATGAGATCAAGGAACTTTCTGAAAAAGAACGCACTATGCGTGCAGAATTGGATAGTTTTTCTACCAGCACAGGAATAGAACAGGAAATTCGCCAAAAATTCAGAGTAACCAAGGAAGGTGAAGAGTTGGTCGTCGTCGTTCCTGAAAAGAAAGACCCTGAAGCAGCTGAAAAAGAAAACAGGGGAATGTTCTCATTCTTGAAGAACATATTCAAATAAAAAACCACCTAATTGGTGGTTTTTTATTTGAAGTAGATTTGCTTATGCTTCTGTGACTAGTTCAGCTTCAACCTTTTTTGTATCTTTTGCCAGGTAGAGGTACACCTGTGCAGTCGCAATCATTATGATTGGCGCAGTGATCAAGAATCCGATACCAATAACAAGCAATCCAGCGATATTTATAAGACCACCCACGATGATGAACCCTAGCAATGACCAGCGATTACCCTTGGTAAGGCGCGCGCTTTCACGGAATGCTTCCATAATTCCCATATTCTTATCGATGATAAGGTATGAGAACATTTTATATTTAAGGGCCCAGATAATACCGGGAATAATCAATAGAATGAGTCCTCCCATTACTATAAGAGCATAAAGAATTGATGCTCCTGTATATTTCCAAAACAGTTTATAGTTAGAAACAAGGTCTTTCCATACGACTTCCTGACCTCGCGCTGCTTTCAGAGCAATAGTAGTCCAGGCGATCGAGATAAGGATGCTAATACCCGCAGAGGCAAGGTTGCCAATAATTTCTATCCCGACATTTCGCGAATCGCTTACGCTGCCGATAATAAGGGAAGCCATAATACTTGCCAAAAATGCGCCGACCAGGAACCATCCATGCTTTTTAAATTCCCTCCAGCCTGTTCGTAATGCCCCGCTAATTGATACCGTTTTTTCTTGTGTCATATGCCATTTAGTATACCAAATACAGGGGCAATATGGTATACTCTCATTACAATTAGCAATCCATAATCATCGGTAATCCTATGAAAAAAGTAGAAATTTATACAACCCCAACCTGCACCTACTGCAATCAGGCAAAAGAATTCTTTGCTGCAAATAATGTTGAATACACGGCTTATGATGTGAGTGTTGATGCCGATAGACGAGCTGAAATGATCGAAAAAACAGGTCAAATGGGCGTTCCTGTTATTATTGTTGACGGTATTGATATTGTCATTGGATACAACAAGAAGCACATGGAAGAAATTTTGGGAATAGCGGCATAGTTCCGTTTCCTGTATATTAAAACCGATGCGTCAATGCATCGGTTTTAATATGCCCTTGTAGTTCAATGGATAGAACAGCTCCGTCCTAAGGAGTAGATCTAGGTTCGATTCCTGGTGAGGGCACACTTTTATTATTGGCAAAATATGCTATAGTACTTTTCATGGAAGATCAGGAATTACAGCATTTATTGCATGAAAACTTGCGTCTTGCAAAGGAGAATAACCGTATTCTGGTAAAGCTGCAAAAATTTCAGCGATTCCAAAAAAATACAAAAATCCTGTACTGGATTATCATTGTTGCAATCGGTTTGGGTGCGTATTATTACGTAAAGCCCTATATCGATAACGTATACGACATATACAATACTGTTTTTACATCATTTGGCGATTTCAAGCATTTGTTTGAATCAACGCCTCAGCAATGAACACTTGCTCAAGTAGCTCAGTTGGTAGAGCGCTTCCCTGAAGAGGAATAGGTCGTCGGTTCGAGCCCGACCTTGAGCACATCATAAAAAAGACCACTTATTATGAGTGGTCTTTTTTATTAGTGAATCTTTACTTTTGCCTGACGGTCTTTGTCTACTTTTGGCAATTCGATGGTAAGCAGTCCATGTTCTTCGTGAGCTTTCGCTGCTTCAATGTCTACTTCAACAGGGAGGGGAATGCTGCGTGAGAAGCTGCCCCAATACAATTCGCGGAAATGATAATCATGATCATCGATGCTCTTGTCAGAGTGACGCTTGCCGCGAATAGTGATGTGATCGCGAGTCAGGCTAATTTCAATGTCATCCTTTTTAACCCCAGCAGTCATTGTTTTAACAACAATAGAATGAGGTGTTTCGATAACATCCAATGCCAGTTCGCCTTCAATTTCCTCATCAATTTCGTCTTCGTCGTCAGAAATAGGGTAGAGGCGACGTTCTTGAGTTTCTTCATCTTCCTCTTCTTCATCCTCCAACAAATCTTCATCGTCCAAGCGGACGCTGCCGGTGAGTTTTTCAAAAAATGATCGTCGTTTTGTCATAGTGAATTTATGGTTGCTGTAGTGCAGGCGACCGCAGGTTCTTTACCTTTTGTACTAGCAATAGTACGAAGACTCCGAATACCCACAGCACGCCAAGCGTTGTTACAATATTGTTAGTTGACGTATCCATTATAAAAAAGTTAAACAGCACATGCAATGCGCTAGCCATGCATACTCCGACTATGGTCATAACAAAGCGCGCAAAGGCTCCACGATAGAACACCAAACCAATCATTGCGCCGATGGTCGCTGCCATGAGACTGTGCAGTACCGTTGCTCCCAAGAATCGCAAATTGCTGGTAACAAGCACTGACGCAAGGCTTTGCGTTTGAATAGGGTCCAATAAATAGAGAGTGTTTTCAAGCGCAGCAAATCCCAGAGCGCCGGTAACAAGGAACGTCACGTAATCGATAGGATTGTTGAGAAATCGGGAATTGAACGCAACGAATGCAACGACGCTATACTTTACCACCTCTTCAGCAACTGCATATACCACTGTTGTCATATACGGAGATAACTGAAGAGCCCGCACCAGGGGCTCGAGCGGCAAGATAAAGAGCACTGCGGCTACTCCGGATATGAAGCATAAAGCAATGAGTCCAGGCGATTCCAATCGCCCTCTGCTATCATTTTTTAACCAGAACCAAAGCCAAATGAATGTTGGGACTGCGCCCCCCAGGAATGCGTATCCTACTGTGGCAAGGTTGAGGTTGGCCATGCCTCTATTATAATCAATTTTTTAGTATCGCGCTCGGGAATCATGCTCCACAGCTCTTCAGTCACGAATGGCATAAAAGGATGCAATAATTTCAATGAATTTGCGAGGATTGAGATCAGAGTAAATTGGCGAGATAGCCTGTCGGTGTCAGTACCATCGGCAAATATAGACTTGCTTTCTTCCAAAATAACGTCAGCAAAACGACGCCAAACATAGCCATAGATTTTTTCGCTAGCCAAATGATAACGATGATTGTCGAGATCCTCAGTGACTTCAACAACGACTACATCAAATTCTTCAAGTAGTTTTTTGTCGGCATCATTGATTGCAGGAGAATCTCCAAGGCGAGCATCGCCTGAGTTGGTCAAAACGAATCGCGTAATATTCCATAATTTATTTGCAAAGTTTTTATAACCCTTGATCTTGTCTGTTGAGATTTTACTATCAGTTCCGGCAGCAGTTCCTACAACCAATGCCATGCGTCCTGCGTCTGCGCCGAACTCCTGAGCTACCTCAAGAGGGTCCATAGCATTACCAAGCGATTTAGACATCTTCTGCCCCTTAGCATCACGCACCAAGCCGTGCAGATAGACGGTTTCAAAGGGAACAGTGCCAACAGCGTATTGAGTCATTAACACCATGCGCGCAACCCAAAAAAATAGAATATCATATCCGGTCTCGAGTACAGTGTTTGGATGATAGGTTTTAAAATCATCTGTATTATCAGGCCATCCCAATGTTGAGAATGTCCACAATCCTGAAGAGAACCAGGTATCAAGAGTATCTTCATCCTGAACCCAACCATCCCCAGCAGGAGCTTCAATTCCGCAGTATTGTTCCATTACATCTTTATACTCTGTTCCTGAAAGTGCATTATCTTTTGCCCGATACCAAACGGGAATACGGTGTCCGTACCAAATCTGGCGCGATATACACCAGTCGCGTAGATTATCAATCCAATGGAAATATGTTTTTGACGAATAATCAGGAATGATTTTGATAGCTCCTGTAGCAACAGGATCACGAGTAAGATCCTTGAGAGTTTTATTACCACGTTCTGGGATTGGCTTGTTTACGTCAATAAACCACTGCAATTTTGGCAACGGTTCGATAATGCCGCCGGTGCGTTCTGCCGTTGGAACCTGCTGAGTGATGGATTCTTCAGAAATCATCAGTCCCTGCTCATTTAACCAGGTAACGACAATTTCTCGGGCTTCGGTAGTTTTCTTGCCAAGCAATGCGTCGCCACCAACAGTCATTTTTGCATACTCGTTGATGACTTGCTTTATAGGAAGGTTATGGCGCTGCGCGATTTCCCAGTCGATCTGACTGTGCGCAGGAGTAACACCCAAAGCACCTGTACCGAATTCCATTTCCACTGATTCATCAGCAACAATTTTTACAGTTACAGGAGTTCCGCAAAATTCAAAACTATATTCTTTGCCTACAAATTCCTTGTAGCGAGGATCGTCAGGATGCACGGCAACAGCCGTATCACCGACTTTTGTTTCGGGACGGGTGGTTGAGATTGCAATAGGGAAGTCCTTAGAATATTTAAATGTATACAATGTCGCTTTGCGTTCTTCGTTGACGATTTCATCATCAGAAATAGTCGTCTGGCCTTTTGGATCCCAGTTGATGACGCGGTTACCGCGATAAATCAATCCGTCATCATACATTTTTTTAAATACGGTTCGAACGGCTTTGGTACGAGCCTCATCCAACGTAAACGCTTCGCGTGACCAGTCGCATGATGCGCCCATTACTTTTACCTGAGACACGATGGTGTCATGGCTTTGCTGTGCAAATTCTTCGACGCGCTTTAGCAATGCTTCACGGCCAAGGCTGCGCGGATTGATGCCTTCGTCCTTGCTGATTATTTTCTCGACTTTTGATTGGGTTGCAATAGCAGCGTGATCGGTTCCTGGAAGCCACAATGTTCGGAATCCCTGCATACGTTTGTAGCGAACCATAATGTCTTCGACAGTAATCATCAGCGCATGACCCATGTGCAGCACCCCTGTTACATTTGGAGGCGGCATAACGATAGAAAAAGCAGGAGCATCAGCCTTGGTTATCCCTTGCTCAATACAAACGTCAGGATTAAAGAATCCAGATTGCTCCCAGGCTGCATACAAACGAGCCTCGGTTTCCTGAGGATTATAGGGTGCTAAGAGCTTTTCGGGAATTTGCTTGTCGGACATAGATAGCGTCCACTATAGCATAATTAGGCATTTTTTGAACCTAATGACCAGTTGCCGTCAGCGATGATATCGATAGGAGCCTGGCCATTTTTTACGATTTCCAAGTAACCTGCAATGCCGATCATAACCGAGTTGTCGGTAGCTAATTCTTTGCGAGGAAAGAGGAGCTGCACTGAACTGAATTCAGCAGCAATCAACTTTTCAAATTCTTGTCGGATGTATGTGTTTGCGGCTACACCTCCTGCAACAATTAAAGTCTGCGCGCCTGTTTTCAATAGCGCTGCTTTTGTCTTTGCGACCAGAACTTCAGCAACAACGTTTTCGAACGCGCAAGCGATTTCCTGCTTTTCTTCGTCTGAGACATCGCGGTCTTTTGCGTAATAGAGCACTGCGGTCTTTAATCCTGAGAACGAAAAATCGAGATCACCAGAATTAATCATCGGACGCGGGAATTTGATATCGGATTGTTTTCCTGAATCACGGAACTGCTGAGCGAGTTTTCCAATTTCAGGACCTCCCGGATAGGACAATTCTAAAATACGGGCAACTTTATCAAAGGCTTCGCCCACAGCATCATCGCGAGTCTCTCCAATCTTTTCATAGTCCACAAAACTGGCGCCAGCAACCAATTCAGTGTGACCGCCAGAAATCAGCAACGATAGTAGTGGAAATTTGACCGTGGCAGTTTCAATCGATTGCATATTCTGCGTCGCAGTATCAACAAGCACCGAAAGCACGTGTCCTTCCATATGATTGACCGGATAAACAGGTATATTCCAAGCAATGCCCAACGCCTGCGCGGTACGAATACCTACCCATAGCGCAGGTTCCAATCCCGGACCTGAAGTAACGCAGATAGCATCAACAGCAGGATTGGCCATAGATTCGACATAAACAATAATCTCTTGTGCTAAAGTCCCTTCGCGATTCAATAATTCTATAATTTTTTCTTTTTGTTCCTGTGATAAAGAAACCACTGACCCCTCTGCTGAGATTACTTGGTTCAAGATGGGAATGATATTTACAGCGTGTTCTCGTTTTGCGAGATTCGGATATACTCCTCCGTAAGGACGGTGCGCTTCGATCTGGGAATGCACAGCCTGTGCAATTACAGAGAAAGAAGGGGACGCAATTGATCCCTGTGCATCTATGACGCTGGCAGCAGTTTCGTCGCAGCTGGTTTCGATAGCTAAGATACGCATGGAGGCACTGTATCATGAATTGACTTTACGTGAAATATGCTATTTTATAAATACTAGCGTTATGAATAAACCTACCATTATTACCGTCACAGGTACGCTGGGCGCCGGAAAGGGCACCATAGCGGACTATTTAGTTCAACATTACGGATTCAAACATTATTCTGTCAGATCTTTTTTAACCAATGAAATCCAAAAACGAGGCATGGAATTGAATCGCGATTCGATGACCGAGGTTGCCAATAGCCTTCGCGAGCAACAGGGCGGGGACTGCATTATACGATTCTTGGTTGAAGAAGCTCGTGCCGAAGGAATACATGCGGTGATCGAATCAGTCCGAGCTCCGATTGAAATGGATTACTTGCTACAGCAAGATGACGTGTATCCATTTGCAGCTGACGCTCCGATTGAATTGCGATATCAACGCGCAATTGAACGCAATAGTGAAACCGACAAGATAAGCTTTGAAAAATTCAAGGAAGACGAACAGAGGGAAATGGAAAATTCAGATCCTGCAAAGCAAAACCTTAGATACTGCATCGATAATACCTCAAAACAGTTTCTATTAATAAATGACGGCACATTAGATGAGTTTCGTCGCAAAATTGAAGACGCCTTGGAAGCTCTGCCGATCGCAATCCAGTGATATTTACAAAGTGAATATGCATGGTATTGTTGTAAAAAAACTCAAACTACTTATAATATGGCTATGCAAAAAATACCCCCAAAAATGCTTGCGTATGTAGGACCCTCGGGGACCGGCAAGACAAGTGCTAAAAATGCCGTTATTGCGGTATATCCAGACACATTTGGATTCTCAGTGTCTTCTACTACGCGAAATCCTCGTGGCGCAGAAAAAGATGGTGTGGATTATTTTTTCCTTACTGTAGAAAAATTCAAAGAAAAAAAGGAAGCAGGCCTGTTCGCCGAATCAGAGGAAGTATACAAAGACAGATGGTACGGCACGTTAAAAAGCGAAATTGAACGCATTCAGGATGAAGGATTGATCCCTATTTTTGATATCGACGTCAAAGGAGCACGTCAATTAAAAGAATTATACGGTGATGCATTTTTTGGATGTATGATTGTGCCAGGCTCTGCCCAAGAGCATATCAAGAAACTAAGGGCACGCAATACTGAATCCGAAGAAGAATTGCAGGAACGGATCGCTCGTTTTGAATACGAACTCTCTGTCAAAGATGAATTTGATTGCTGTATTGTAAACGATTACACTGACGCTTTTTTTGAAACGGTGATCAACGTAACTCAGGAAGCACTTCAGCTCCCGGAACCTGTAGTTAAATAAGGCTACGCAAAACTCCCAACTTGATAGAATCAGGTTGGGAGTTTTTTTTTGTGAGCGATACAGGACTTGAACCTGTGGCCTCTACAATGTCAATGTAGCGCTCTACCAGCTGAGCTAATCGCTCTCACGAATGACAGCGTACTGCATTTTGTATCCTTATGCAATGCTGCCTCATACAGGGCTTTTATTTTTTTATGAATATGGTACTATGTTCCTTGTTCTCATGAACATTGGCTCTATCGTCTAACGGTTAGGACGCCAGGTTTTCATCCTGGAAATCGGAGTTCGAT
>CAYRNU010000027.1:0-8716 GCA_964425795.1 uncultured Candidatus Saccharibacteria bacterium
CGAGATTTTGCTTATTACCCTGGATTGACCTACAGACTTTTTTGGCAGCTTCGGCATTAAGCGATGTCTCCGTGCCCACCTGTATGCGGAACGGATTTCCTCATCCGATGAAGAGCCCGGCATATCCTCGTATTGACCCATCACGTCATGAGCCCATGCCGACATTTCATCTGTCCATACATGCTTTTGGAAACCCTGTATCTCTTGCGCATATGCATCCAATTTCGACGTCTGATTGCGCAGTACGTGGTTCAAAATAACCACATCATTGCATTCAAGATATCCAATACAGATTGCATAGTACAAATAATCGATGCGCTCCAATGCATTGAATACTTTTCCTTCATATTGGCAGTTATGCAAATACAAACCCATGACCCGCGGTGCAGGATCAATCCATTGCATTACTTGATCTTTCTTGGTTACAAATTGAAGGAGGAAATGTCTCAGTCGTGGATCATTTTCATTCTTACCTATGCTTTCATAAAAAGCCTTGAATTCATCGTGATCACCGCTATCCTGCTTTTGGTTATACAATGTGTCTTTTTGCAGCAACATCTCCCCGTCTTCATGGAGAATGATTGCTCCTAATAAAAGACCAAGGTCAAGATTGCGATAGCGATCCAAGAGATAACAGTAATATACAAATAGTGATGCTACTGATGGAATGTGATGCAGGTTGGTTTGCCGCATCAACAGAGGATTACATTTGAGGTATGTACCCCAACGCGGAATTTTGGCATGGTTTTTCTGTGTCTGTATCCAGCGTCCCATTTCTGGAAACCCTGGAAATGGTTGCAATGTCTTATTCATGTGTTATTAATTTTGATTCACATCCACTGTACGCCGATTTCCGGCAAAGTCAAAAACCGCCCGAAAGGGCGGTTTTTGAACGGAGATTATTTTACGTCTACTCCCATTGAGCGCGCAGTTCCTTCGATGATTTTCGAAGCAGCTTCCACGTCTCGGGCATTAAGGTCTGCCATTTTCTTTTCGGCGATTTCCTTAACCTGAGCTTTTGAAAGTGTTCCTACTTTCTTCTGAGCATTCTTGCCTGATCCGCTGGTGATTCCCAGCATCTTCTTGATCATGTGTGAAGCCGGGCTTCCCTTTACGATAAAGTCGAATGTTCGGTCCTCGTACACGGTCAGTTTTACGCTAACAATATCACCGCCCATGTCGCGAGTTCGTTCGTTGAACTGGTTCACGAATTCGCTGATGTTAACACCGGCCTGTCCTAGGATTGCACCGGTTGGAGGAGCTGGGGTAGCTTTTCCCGCAGGGATCTGCATTTTTACGTTTTTGATTACCTTTTTTGCCATACGAAAGAAGTATACTTAGATTTTTCTAACTTGCAAGAAATCCAGCTCTACCGGAGTTTCTCGTCCGAACATTGATACCAGCACTTCGACTTTGCCGCGTTCATCATCCACCTTGCCGACTTTTCCTTCAAATTCCTTGAATGGTCCATCAGTAATGATTACTGATTCGCCTACTGACAATTCGATTGCATGCTTTGTCTGGTGCGCCTGCATACGAGCAAACAACATATCGATTTCAGCCTGAGCAACCGGTACCGGATGAATTCCTGAACCTACGAATCCGGTAACACGGGGCGTATTGCGCACCACATACCATGAGTCATCGGTTACGATCATATCTACCAATACATATCCGGGGTAGATCTTTTCTTCAACTTCGACACGCTTTCCGCCCTTGATTTTGATGCTCTTTTCGGTTGGTACAATCACATTAAAGATCTTGTCCTGCATGTCCTGAGAGTCGATGCGCTGTCGCAAATTGCGCTCTACTGCATTTTCATAACCGGCATAGGTATGGATGGCATACCAATTGCGTTCCTGTTGGTGTTCTTGTTTCGACATAATAATGAACGATTATTGATTAACGACCATCTTCAGGATGTACTGGAACAGTGCGTCGAAAAGTCCAAGGTAGTATGCAGTTAGCAATGTTACTACGATGACGAATGCCACTGACGCGATAGTCTGCGTACGAGTTGGCCACTTCACATGATTCAATTCAGTTCGTACTCCTTTCAAAAAGCTGATAGCGCTCATAATAGATAAAGGTTATCGGTTACTAAAAAACGCCCCCAGGGACGTATTACTTGATAGAATACAGGATTTTATAGACAAAGTCAAATAACAAAAAACCGCCCATTTGGGCGGTTTTTTAAAATACTCTAATTATCGAATTCGGTAGGTCAGTGTTACCTGGGTTGAAACGGTGTTCTCCCCTGCTGGCAACGTTGGGGCTGGGTTTGCCACTGCTGATTCTGACATTGCCATGTCCATAGCAACGCCTCCCTTCATCATGTATGGCATTGGAGTGCCATTGCCATTTTCATAGAATGCCAACAATTTCCCTAGGCGAACATTCAACTGATCTGCCAATTCCTTTGCTTTTCCGCGTGCATCTTCGATCGCCTTTTCACGAGCTTCGTTTGCAAGATCGCGATCATCATCAAAGGTAAAGTTCGGTCCGTACATGTTTTCAACCTTCTGAGATCCCAACACCGCTAGAATGTCTCCGGTCATATTTAGGTCACGCACCTTTACGGTCATGCTGTGAGAAACTTCGTATCCAACCAATTTCTGGTTTCCTGGAGGACAGTATCCTGCACGGCATGCTGACTGCGCTTCCCATTGGTATTCTGGATTTGAAGTGTAGCTATCGGTCTTGATGTCTTTTTCAGCGATTCCCTTGTCGCGAAGGGCCTTGATGACAGCATCTGATGATTCGGTCGCAGTCTTTTGCGCCGCCGCAACATCCGCCGCCTTACTGTGAACGGTAAAGCTGATAGTCGCAATATCAGGAACTGCAGTCACTTCGCCACTACCCGTTACCGAAATACTATTGCCCTGATCATAATCATTGGTGCCTGTTGCCATTGCATATACACCACATACGATAGCCAACACCATTGCAACGCTAGCGATCAATAAAAAGATCGAGCCCGCTCCCATCAAACTTTCCTTATTCTGCAATTTTTTAAAAATCATATTTCTATATAGTCGCTATTACTGATATACCATCCAGTATACCTAATATTAACGCCAAGCGACAAATAGGAGCACTATAGCCCCCAACACAATACGATACCAGCCGAATCCGATGAACGTATGACGTTCGATGAATTTCAAGAACCATACGATTACTGCCCAAGTAGTAAGTGCAGCGACCACCATGCCGACTGCAAAAATGATCAGCGTATCCTGACTAAGATTCGCAAAAAACTGCGTCTGAGTTATATCCAAAAATGTTGCCCCCGCAATAACCGGAATGGCCAGCAAAAATGAGAACTCTACAATCGCCTTGCGCGGAATATTCAGAGACAGTCCCCCAATAATGGTCGCTCCTGATCGCGACACTCCCGGCACCAACGCCAATGTTTGCACGCAACCCAACAAAAATGCCTGTTTATAATTGATTTCGATAAACTGTGCTTCGATTTCCTTGTTGGGCTTGCGGCTATATTCTTCGATGATAATCATCACGATGCCGCCTATGATCAATGCCCATCCAACCACTAACAGATTTTCAAGCAAGATATTTTTTACGAACGGATACAGGACAAATCCGATGAGCGCTGTGGGAATGAATGCGGTCAGTATTTTCTTCCACAAGGTTCGGCTTCTAAAAATTCGACGTACGTAATACAGACAGATCGCAAGAATGGAGCCAAACTGCACCGCTATCAAAAATGTCTTTACCAATTCCGTTTCCTGAATTCCTAGCACTGTCGATGTAATCATCAGATGCGCAGTCGAAGAAACCGGCAACAGCTCAGTCAAACCTTCAACTATTCCTAAAATGATTGCATGCAGTAATGTCATATATTCATAATACTACGAAAACCTGCCCTGTAGATATTTGCTGTTATTGTCGCCAGTAGCACTGCATGCCGTAACGCTTGATTGCCTCGTCTTGTGATTGTTCCAACATCTGAAATTCATTTTGATTGGCAACCGTTTTAGAAACATTGTCTCGGGCCTCAAAACCCAATACCGACGCAGGATTCAAAAGAATGATTTCATTAGTTTTTTTATTGCGCAATTCACACTGTACATGCACATGGCGATGATAGCTATTTAACGAACCGGTATTCCCGATTATTCCGATCGGATGCTCCTGTTTAATAGCAATACGCGGGTAATGATGCATGCTGATTTCACGCAACATTTTTTGATACGAACTAAAACCGACCAGATTTTCCTTGAGATGCATAACCGACGTTACCAAGACATACCCGTCGTCAGTGACAATGTCGGGATGCGAAATCATTACATAGTTTCCGTTGACGATGCCGTATCCAGCGTACTCTAAAATTCCTGGAGCTATCGGGAATACTAATGTTTTCGGTTGAGCGACAATATCCATGCCTCCGTGAAAATATTCCGCTTTATGAATAACGGGATGATAACGCATACCAAAATGTCCAAAGAGCGGATCAACGTCATCAATGGTCGATTGTACAGGCGGCGTCAAATCAAAGTTCCGCCGCAGCGTTTCATACCAATGCTCCCAAAATTCCGCATAATCGGGATTGGGTATCCAATGATTCGCTTTGCTAGCATAAGATCCAGGTCGCCGGATAATGGCATCATGTACTGAAGGCAGTTCCATAGCCCTAGTGTACCATTTTCAAAAAATGATCCTGTGGGCTTTAAACTGGCAGGTAAAAGACATACAATAAATAAGTCGCCGATTTTATTCATATAATTTATATTCTATATGTTGAGATGGAGTATCACATTCCTAGTCATTGCAATTATTGCAGGACTATTAGGATTCACAGGCATTGCAGGAGCATCGCTCGATATCGCAAAAATTATTTTTTATATTTTCCTCGTACTATTCGTATTGGGACTTATCTTTGGAGCAACCTTGTTCAAGAAAAAATAATTCAGGATTTCCAAAACAAAAAGCCCGAGTGGGGCTTTTTGTTTTGGAAATTATCTAACAATAATTACTGCGTAGTGCATGAATTATTAATTGCGGCTTTGGTAAGTGGTCCAACAATGCCGTCAACCACAAGAAGCGGCGCTGGTTTAGTTGTTTGATTAAACACGGCCTGCAAACGAGATACTCCTTGTTTCGTTAATGGACCAAAAATACCATCGACGGGTCCCGCTGCTTGCTGATAGCTTCCAGCAAGAATGCGGTTTATATGCGCCTGCAAAACCCCGACTTGAGTTACAACTTTGCCTGTATATGATTCAAATTTTCCATTACGGGCACCAAAGCGAAGATTTTCAGTAATGATATTTTCAACTGAACATAGTCCGGAATTAAGAGTCTGACTTAACTGATACTGGGCAACTCGTACCGGATCATAACCACTGGAGGAACCACCATTGTTGGTAGGTACCGGTGCAGGGACCATATTTACACTGAATAAATCTACACCTGTTGTCGGATCTATGGGATGCCCTGCAAAATCCTCGAATTCACTGATATTAATATCTATGTTTGGAATCACCTTATCACTGTCAATAACAGTATAGTGTATAACAATTACAGAGTGATCAGGGGACCAGTCAAATCCGCTTAACGATAGCGTTCCCTCTGCATCATCATCGATGCCATTAAAATCAAGCTGCCCGCCTCCATCAGTAGTAGGTTCACTAAAGGTAATGGTTACATCAAACGTAGAACCCACATCAGATTCGTCAAGTAACGGATCAGAAACGCTGATAGTTGCAGTAGGGACCGTAGTATCAGCGCTAAACGCAATGGCATCCATATTTACCAAATCAGGATTATCACCACCTAGGGTAACAATAACACCCTGATCGGTAATTGCGATTAAATCTGATGGCGCTGATCCAAAATTCCTGCGGACTCCAAATATAAGACTGGTTGGATCAAAATCAAGAGCGCCTACAGAATAGCTATTTCCTGACGGATTGATTATTCCGGTGAAACCTAACAAACTTCCATTATCTTTATCAAAATTGATGATATAGTTCTCGCCTAACGGCATGACTGACAGGTTTTCACTACCCCTGCTGTATGCGATTCCGTTTCCAAAACCACCAGATAAACCAGAGTCACCCACCGATGTTACGGGACAAATTAAACCGTCACAAGAACCAATATCGATAGTAAAGACATCTTCATCAGCATTTGACCAACCATACAAGGTACCGTCGGGAGCAAACGCAAGATCGCCAAAATATTGAGGATTTCCAGCCTCATCAGCAATACCCAACAGCGTCGCTGCACCGGTGCTTGTATTAATGCGAACAATGCCGCCAGGATTACCGCCGGTAACATCAGTATCTCCGATGCTTCCGTACAAATCCCCGGTTATTGGATCGGATGCCAATCCAGTCACGTCATAACCCACAGGACCTATCGTGCTTAGAATTGCACCTGTTTCTGAATTCAGGGTATAGAGATTTGGAACTACAGCTCCGGGTTCTCCCCCATCGATTCCATACAATTCTGTATCACTCGCATCAAGCTTGAACCACTCTATAGTGTTAGTACTATCAGCACCGCAGGTAACAACAAGCGTGTGAGGACCTGTAGTAACGCCCACCAGATTATCAATATGCAATTGCAGTCCGGTTTCTGCCATTCCTACATCGCCCGCACCGTCCAAGTTATAGGTACACGTAGTATCAGTATCAGTCGTTACCACGAGCGGAGTTGCCATTTTCGTATAATATCCATCAAAAGGACTTGTTATACTTACCGCGATTGGCTGAACAGTAACGGTAACTGTATAGTCTTTGGTAGATGCATCAAGAGCCGTAACGGTATATACGACCGGAGAACTGAAATCGCCCACTACGCCGGATGCGGGACTAATGCTGGCGCCAGTATGAACGATAGTTGGAGTTAGAGACGTAACATCAGTACCATCAGGTACGGTTACGCTAATATCGGTTCCCACAATAACACCTGTTCCCTCCGGAAACGAAAATGAGGTGATATCCTTTTGAGTTGGATCATTCAAAAATACGGATGTATTTGCGCTGTTTACATTGGCCGTAACCAAATCAGGATACGCATCGCCGTTGAAATCACCCACTTTGATATTTCGCGGTGAAATACCATCAGGAGCTACCGAGAAAGTATCATGCGTATTAAATGTTCCATCACCAACACCAGTCATTACAACGGCTGCATTCAGTGATTCGTTTGCGACAGCGAGATCAAGTTCGCCGTCTTGATTAATATCGGCAACATCCACTTGACTTGCTACAGTACCAGAGAGATACGATGCTCCGGCAGTAAAAGTTCCGTCTCCGTCATTAAGGTAAATAATGACCCCGTTAGTGCTTCGAGCAACAGCAAGATCTAAAAAAGTATCGCCATTGAAATCCCCCACCCCAACAGCGCGAGGATTGCCGCCTGCTGCATAGGTATCCGTCGTACCAAATGTTCCGTCACCATTGCCGAGCAGAACACCAACACTGTTGTTCAATTCGTTTGCAGAAACGATATCCAAATCTCCGTCATTATTAAAATCATGCAATGCGACAAAAACAGTCGCAGCTGCAGGCGAAACGCTACCTCCTGCAGAGTATGGAGTTGAGGCACCAAATGTTCCGTCGCCATTACCCAACATTACCGCAATAGAATTCGCAGTCACGTTGCCCGACGCAGCGACAACAATATCAGGAAAAGCGTCCCCATTTAACAAACCTACCGCGATGTACCGTGGCGTACATGTTGGATTATTCGTACACGTAAACGGCACTCCTGTATCAGTAAAAGTTCCGTCTCCATCATTCAACAACACACTGATGGTATTCGAATTTCGATTTGAAACAAGAAGATCTTCGAATGTGTCGTTGTTTATATCAGCGGCAGTTACCCCGCGAGGCTGTGCACCTACAGGATAACTGTCCGGGGCTGAAAAATCACCAGCGCCGTCACCCAGAAACACTGATATTGTATTGTCATTAATATTCCCCGTTACAAAATCGGAATCTCCGTCATTATTGAAATCACCCACGTCCAGTCCCCACGTACCGGCACCAGCTGTATGGGTTACCGGAGGAGCAAAAGAAACAAAAGCCGCCTCAGCAGTATTTAGACTGAAGAAATTTGAAGAAAGTGTAAGAACAGTACTGAATGTAAGAACAAGTGCTAAGATTTTTTTATACATAGAATGATTGCGCCATTAGTAATATATAGTTTCAGTATACTATATAATTCCAGCTCGAGACGCCGTATCTGGGGAATGCACGTATTTCCCAAAAAAATGGGTCCTTCCTAAATCGAAGATTAATTATTGCCGATAATAAATTTAAGCCTGATGATCCTCATACTAACATTAATTTAGAATGTGAGGTTATTACACTTGCACATATTTTTGATGAATTACACAAGGATAAATAATTTCAAGCATTGTAATATGATGGGTGTTTACTATAGTTATCCCCAATCTCACTTAAAATAGGTAATCGTTTTCCGAATTTCCACTCTTACCTTCTCATTTTCTTTCGTGATATTTTCTAGTATGTATGTACAAAAAACATATACACGAACCATATCCCAACTTCCTTGGAGCGGGTAGAAGATTGAAGGGATTCAAGTATAAGCAGGTAGCCCGTATATTACCAGTTAAAAGTACAAAAACCATTGCCCTGTGGGAACACGGAAAGATCATGCCCGGAGGGAAAAATTTAATAGCATTGAGCCTTTTGTACGAAAAGAGCATTGAGGAACTGTACCC
>CAYRNU010000028.1:0-7928 GCA_964425795.1 uncultured Candidatus Saccharibacteria bacterium
TGGGATAAGGAACAAGCTTTTCATTTTCTGGTTTAAGTGGGAAAACCATTTGATTGAAAAAGTCGTGCCCGAACCCGCTATCAGTATCAACTTTGAAGTTATCGTTTCTCATGGTGATGCTATTTCTGTTATTGAGATTCAATCGTTGTGCAAAAAATCCTTCCATTGAATCTTCAATAAAATTGGTTTCAAGAGGACTTAGAATTTTTGTATTACAGCTATCACAAACAACATCTCCTTTTATGTTTGGATTTAAAGGGGTAAGAGTGCCGAATGATTGCGGAATAACATGCTCCCTAGTTAGAAAAGTTGTTTCTGTTTCATCTTTTAAACAATAGATACATTTAGCCATAAATTCATCATACATTTATCAAATATAAAAAGCACCCATTCGGGTACTTTTTATACGCATGTCGTGCTATCACGACTTGGCGGGCCCACGAGGATTCGAACCTCGATCAACGGTTTTGGAGACCGCTATTCTACCATTGAACTATAGGCCCAATATTTTCAAGACTTCTTAACAATACCAAAAATCGCCCAAAAAGAAAGCCCTGAACATATATTGTGTTCAGGGCTTAACCTATTGACCGACACTGAATTTTTCAAAAAATACACGCTGTACCGAACCTTTGACTATATTATCCGAGAGTCCCTCGATAACGTATAGACCAGGGATAAGATCTGGCAATTGAATGGTCCATTCTTTTACGTCTCCAGCGTTGGGACCGCTACCTAATTGACCAGAACCGGTAAACCAGATTTGTGAGCTTACACTGGGACCAGGCAGTATTGCCATTACCAATCCGTTTACAGATGAGATTCTTAATTGAGTAGTCTGCAATGCTTGAGCAAAGCTGGTACGCAGTGTAAGTGTTCCTGATCCAGATACTGGATTAGGATAGACGATCACATCAGGCGTAGCGGTTTGTGCATCGCTGGTCTTGTGAATCAGCATTACCTGATTGGAATAATACATTGTATTGTATTTCATCCGGATAGCGGGTACATAATAATACGTACCGGTATCATACACGCAAACGGAAAAATAATTATTCCATTCGTACCAGCCAACATTGTCGGATCCAAAGTCCATTTCTCTGATATTTTGAAATGATTCAAACTTTTTAGTCCCGTCAGCATTTAGGATGAGATATCCTGGCTGAAAAAACCCATCGCTGGAATCTTTTAGCAATGAAAGCTTGTTGTGAAAGCTCAGCGGCCCACAATTGCCATCATGGTATGAATCAAACGGAGCCGTAGTGGAAAATAGGTTGATCCAATTTTCAGGAGCAGGCGTTCCACCTGCAATACTGGGAGTAAAGACGAATTGTGCATGCGCTATAGCTATCGCCATCAGCATGCAAAGTAATGTAACGATATTTTTCATGATAAAGAAGTATATTGGTTTACTCTTAAATTACCATTTTTTATACAAATGTCAAAATAGTGCAATAATTTGAATTAAAGAAAAAAGCCCCGATCGGGGCTTTTTTCTTATTTCTTTGCTTCTTTGAAGATAACGCGCTTGCGGAGGATTTTGCTGAACTTCATAAATTCCAGCTTGCGTTCTACAAGCTTTCGGTTCTTGCGAGTGTAATAAATTTCACCCGTTTCCGCGTTCTTCAATTTGATTAGCTGCTCCTGTGACATGCCGTACATACTACACCATATGCAAAAATATGGCAAGTTAAAAGGCAGCCACCAGGACTGCCTTTTGTTAAACCACACACTGAACAGTTGAAAAAATAAGTAATTAGAATTTGTAACGCATTCCAGCCATTACGGTGCCTGATTGTGAATAATAGTTATATCCAAACCCCAGACTGCACTGAAAATTGCGCTTTGGCCCCAAATGGAGCCGAAGGGCTCCCCCGTTCCCGAAAATATTTGAGCAATCAACCCCAACAAGCACGTCTCCCTTTTTCCACCGCGGCGTAATGCCAATAGCGGCACGGAAAAAATAACGATATGTCATAAGTGCTTCAGATTGAGGCATACTCATATCAAAAGCAGTCTCAAACATGAATGGATGGTAGAATCTTTTGATACGAATAAGTATCTGACCAGTGGCCGAAATTCCCCAGCGCATCAGCGGTTCTTCAATGATGCGATTCTGAGTGCTATCCAGATAGGGCTCTCGCACTGCCTGAATTCCAAACAGTCCACCAATGTCAACATACGAACCCCTATCAGTACTGTCAGTTTTAAAATTAAAACGGTAGCCAAATGAAATCGCAGCGAATGTTCTGGGCGCAACTTTGTAACCTAACTGAAGGTCGCACTGGGCGCCTACATTGAATCCACGCTTGATCGAATCCAAAAATACTCTGGTACGAATCAAAAAGTCTTCGGTATTGTCCCCTTTTTCAAGGTTAAATCCCCCTATCGACGCTTCTATTGAACCATCAACGGTAGCCTGGGCATGAGCCGGAGCGGATGCAATAAATGCAACGCTGGCAATCAGTACATACAATTTTTTCATCATGATATTTCTTTGTTAAGATTTTCAGTATTATTATACCATTTTTTACATAAAAAGCAAGTACATGAAAAAGCGACCCTATGAGGATCGCTTTGACAAACATTCACACTAAACAAAACTATAAATTAACTAATACTCCGTATCCGAAAGAAAATCCAGGCTTATGGTTATTGTTGGGGTCAAAATTAACGCCAACAACACCCTTCAACTGTACCCTGTTTCTATCCATATGGGCAGCAAATGCGAAGCCATGGGCCAATATGCTTTCTGCATGAAGTCCCAGATGCAAATTAATATCCTTTGGAGAATCAGTTACCTGCATCAGGATAGATGCGCGGTAAAAGTAGGTAAAGATGGTTTCCTTTTTTGAAGGATCAAAACTCAAATGCGTCATTCCCTGTATTGAAATCTGACGAAATTTGTTTCGTTCTACCTGAACGCCAAACTGAGCATTGATGTAACCCATACCTCTCATAGGAGAGTACACGTTGGTTTCTCTCCAGCTGCCGTCTTCTTGCAAAACCATTTCAGGTTTTGGGATTGTTTGGAAACCCATACCCATCCCTGCTTCAATAAAAGAAGGAAACGGAGCATTGCTTTTAAATGGGATTCTAAAACCCGCCCCTAATGCAAAAAATGTGGTCACCGGTTTTTCAAACACCATCTGAGCGTTAGAGTAATTCCAAGCATTAAAGCCGGTCTTATCTTTTTTGGTAAAGAATGTAGGCATGATTTCAATGTTCATCACACCGCCACCGCCGTCAGGTCTGAAGTTTCCAAACTGAAGGTTATTTTTTAAACCAAGCGTTTGAGAAAAAGAATAGTTGGTTAGTAATCCAGCAATAATAATTGCCAAAGTTACGATAGTCTTTGCTTTCATTGATATGTGGTTTTGAGTTTATACGTTATTTGAATATATTATACACCTTTTTACTGTTTTGTCAATATTTAAGCTAAAAACCCCTAATTTCTTAGGGGTTTTTAGCTATGTCGGGTGCGCCGGGAAGGATTTGAACCTTCGTAGCCCGAAGGCGACAGATTTACAGTCTGTTGTAATTGACCACTCTACCACCGACGCAACACATCTAGTATATACATTTTCCTCAAATTTTCAATATTAAAAGGCATCACTAATATCATACCTTTTAATTATTCCATTATGCTAACATTTTTTTAATACGAGACGGTGCACCTGTTTTCTTTCCTGATTTTGAAGTAACGGTAATTTCATTATTCTTCACATCTACCACGATAGTTGATCCCGCGGGACTATTGCCGCCAATCATATACATCGCAACCTGGTTCAAGATTGAATTCTGGATCAAGCGATTCAGCGGTCGCGCGCCGTACTGCGGATCGTATCCTTTCTCTGCCAAATATGACAACGCTGCCTCAGTAATATTTAACGTAATATCCTTTGCCTTCATGCGATCAATAACTTGCTGTACCCGAAGTCGTACAATATCACGAATAACCTCCTGAGAAAGGACATCGAAGATTAGAATATCATCCAGACGGTTCAAGAATTCAGGTTTGAAGAAATTCTTCAGCGATTCCATAACCTTATCTTTGGTTCCCTGATAATCATCCTGTTCAGCGTTTGCGCTAAATCCGATGGTCTGCATCTTTTGAATGTATTGCGAACCCAAATTGCTGGTCATAATTATGATCGCATTTTTGAAGTTGATGACGCGTCCCTTGTTATCTGTCAGTCGTCCGTCATCCAATACCTGCAGAAGAACGTTGAACACTTCCGGGTGCGCTTTTTCAATTTCATCAAACAGCACAACAGAATACGGGCGATGGCGAATAGCTTCGGTAAATTGTCCGGACTCGTCATGGCCTACATATCCTGGAGGCGAACCGATGAGTTTTGAAATCGAGTGCTTTTCCATGTATTCGCTCATATCGACACGAATCAGCGCCTTTTCATCATCAAACATGAATTTTGCCAATGACTTGGTCAATTCTGTTTTTCCTACTCCCGTAGGGCCAAGGAAAATAAATGAACCGATCGGACGATCAGGATCGCTAATGCCAACACGTGAGCGTCGGATTGCGTTTGAGATTTTGGTAATCGCTTCGTCTTGTCCGCGAACGTGCTTTTTCAATTCATCTTCCATGCGGGCAAGTTTTGATTGCTCTTCTTCAAGCATGCGTGTTACTGGTACGCCAGTCCAGCGAGCGACGACGTTCGCAATGTCTTCCTCTATCACTTCCTCACGAAGAATGCGTCGGTTCTTTTGCAGCTTCTTTAACTTTTCGCTTTTTGCAGCAATTTTCTGTTCCAATAACGGAATCTGTCCATAGCGTATTTCGGCAACACGTCCAAGATCGCTGCGTGATTCTGCCTGTTCCGCTTCGACACGCAATTTGTTCATTTCTTCCTTGGCTTCATGGATTTCATTCAGCATCTGCTTTTCATTCTTCCATTTCAATTCCAATTCCTTTGTCTTTTCCTTCATCTCGGCGATTTCCTTGTTGATGTCTTTTATGCGAGCCTGGGCTTTCTTGCCAGTGTCGCGATCTTCAACTTCCTTCGACAACGCTTCGCGTTCAATTTCCAGACGCAAGATTTTTCGATGCGATTCTTCCAATTCTGAGGGTTTGTTCTGCAGGCTGATTTTCAGCATTGACGCAGCTTCATCCATCAAATCAACTGCCTTGTCAGGAAGGAAACGACTGGTTATATAACGAGTGGAAAGATTTACTGCAGACAAAATTGCATCATCCGTAATGCGCACTCCATGGAATAGCTCGTATTTTGATTTCAATCCGCGAAGGATTGCAATGGTGTCTTCTTCACTAGGCTCGTTTACGAATACCGGCTGGAATCGACGCGCAAGCGCAGGGTCTTTTTCAAAATATTTTTGATATTCACCTAGTGTCGTTGCGCCAATGACACGAAATTCTCCGCGAGCAAGCGCCGGCTTGAGCATATTCGCAGCGTCGGTTCCTCCTTCACTTCCTCCTGCGCCCACAATAGTATGAATTTCGTCAATAAATAGAATCACCTTTCCTTCAAGACGCTCGATTTCCTTCATGATTGATTTTAGACGATCTTCAAATTCGCCACGGTACTTTGTTCCAGCGAGCAAGAGCCCGATGTCTAAAATTACCAACTCCTTATCTTTCAAAGAATCTGGCACATCGTTTTTTGCCATGCGGATTGCCAACCCTTCGACGATTGCAGTTTTTCCTGTTCCTGGCTCTCCAATCAAAATCGGATTGTTTTTAGTGCGACGAGAAAGAATCTGAATGATGCGCATGATCTCGTTGTCGCGTCCAATGACAGGATCCAATTTGTCGGCTTTTGCAAGTTCAGTCAGATTGCGCGAATATTTTGAAAGGACGCGCATTGTTTTCTTCTGTCCGCCATTTTTTGCATCGGCACGCAACTCCTCGATGATTTTAAGCACGTCTGATCGCTTTACCTTGAACCTTCCTAACACGTCATGCGCCTGGCCTGGGATATCCAGCAATGCCAAAAACATGTGTTCGGTAGAGACGAACTCGTCATTCATCTGTTGTGCAATTTTTGCAGACTGTTCTATTGCCTGCGCCAAATCAGGAGTCAAATACACCTGGTATGACTGCGACATTGTCGTTCCCGGCTGTCCCTCCTCTACCTCAATTTGCTCCAGCAATGTATCAGTTAAATGCATCGTGTCGACTTCTAATTTCTCCAAAATAGATACGACCATGCTCTCGTCCTGAAGAACCAATGCAGTTAATAGATGGAAGGTATTAACGTGGTTTTGGCCGCGCTCAATAGCCAGCTCATGGGAACGTCGGATGGCTTCTTTTGCTTTGGTTGTAAAATTGTTGAAAGGGGGCATTTTTTCCATATATTTCAAGGGTTTCAGATTACTAGCGTTCAGTCAGATCAGGAATTCTGTATAGGCTCAGTATAGCGTTTTTTTACAATAAAAAAAGCCCCGCTTCACTTTAAAAAAGGTGCGGGGCTGTTAACATAATTTAATACTTGGCAAAATATTAAAATCAAAGGACTGCGATAATCCAGCAATGAGGGACCGAGGAACCAACCTCACCTCGGCCTCATCACTGGTATTTAAACCTAACCTAAGCTCTATACGTATTATAATGGTGACTCACTATTTGTCAAATCTGGAAATGTGGGCTGCAGTTGATCGTTTACTGTAATCGGCAACTCCTCTATACCAACAATCACACCGCCCATAGTGGTCAGACGCACAGCCTTACCACTCGCATATCCACGTTGGGTCCGATCAAAAACAAAGTTTCCCAAACTATAAAAAATGATCCCATTATTGTATTTTTCGGTTTCTTGCACTACATGAGGGTGATGCCCTACAACAACGTCAGCCCCCGCATCAATCATCAAATGTGCCCATTCTTTTTGGAATGCATTGGCGTGCGTAAAATATTCCTCGCCCCAGTGAAATGAAACGATGATTAAATCTATACCTTCACGCAATTGCAAATCGCTGACTGCTGCCACCATTTCATTCTTGTTCCATTTTGAAAATCCAGGACGAGTATTGGTGGCATATGAACCTGCATAAAACGGAGTGTACGCCAAGAACGCCACACGCGTGCCATCAGATAATTGTGCAATATATGGAGTATTTGCTGTCACAGCGTCACATCCCGCGCCCACAGTACCCAGTCCTGCAACGATCAATCGCTTTACCGTATCGCACAAAGCATTACTTCCCCAATCCAGCGCGTGATTGTTGGCAAGCGAAACAACATCAATACCTGCACGCTTCACTCCGTATCCTGCATCAGTATTGAAATTAAATAAAAACTCCTTTGCAAGATCAGGAGTCCCTAGATCAGACATCGCTCCTTCAAAATTCACAAAAGCGACATCTGCTCCAGCAATAGTATCTGCTACCTGAGCAAACGGGAATGAAAAATCGCCATTACCAGCGTTCATGATGCGGCGTTCAATACCGCGATCAAGCATTACATCTCCTCCCAAAAAAATAGTTCCAGGGCGTTTAACAGGTTCAGACACCAATACATCGTGAACGCGCTGGGCAGTGTCAGTAATCGCCTGTGATACGACAAATGTATCCGGCAGCCTTCGTTCGTACACCAAATAACCGCCCGCACCGAGCGCGACTATTCCTGCAGAAATCGCAATACCATGCAACGTTTTCATACTATAATTTCAGCAGATTTGCCGTATCAGTAATACGTTTGATGATAACCTGCAAACTTTTGATAACACAGTCAATATCGGTTTTTTTAGTACTGCGCCCCATGGAAAATCGCACACCGCCGTCTTCAGTATTGGTATCAGGATATAAAGCTCGGATAACGTATGACGAATCTTCATCATCAGTCGTACAGGCGCTTTGGGCTGATACAGCAACGCCATGCGCGTCAAGTTCAATAACCAAGCGCTCTCCTGAAATTCCAGGAAAGGTTATGTTTACGATATTAGGGATAT
>CAYRNU010000029.1:0-7728 GCA_964425795.1 uncultured Candidatus Saccharibacteria bacterium
AATGGAAGCTGAGTGGTCCCCTGGTATGTTCCATACATAAAGTTGCTATCCAATACGCTCTTTAATCCTTCAGGAATAATTCCTCCCGTCAAACCAATCATGTCGTTAAAGGATAATCGCTGGAGTCCCGTAATCGTTTGTGCAGTGAAAAATATGTTGTTTATAGTCTGAAGCGGGATCCCGATATTGAACGCTTGTGAAATCCGATCGCGGTTTTTAAAATCCTCGCCTGGGATTAGAGTTACGTTAGTGTTGGTTTCCGCCCGAATCAGCGATATTTGTTGTGCTTGCAGGAGAGTTTGAGATGTCGAGTAATTGCGATATAGCGCAAAACCCAATGCAGAAAATCCTCCCAATAGGAGAACAATACTGATTGCCAAATACGTTTTGTTTTTTGGGCTGACCAGTGTTGTTGTCTGATGCACTTCCTCTTCGTGTCGAGCCGCAGCCAATATGTCGCTCATAGTGCGCGCATTATTTGTGCCCATTACTTTATTCATATCCTGGTAATACGTTCGTATTGCATGCTGGACGCGCGAATCAGGCGTGATTGATGGGGTCGGTTCGTTGGATATTGCCGGAATATCACTGGGATCGACAAAAGTAAGAAAAGGATTTTGATCAGCCATAGCTATTATTAGTATAACAATAAAAAAGCCACGTCATAACTGTGAAGTGGCTTTTGATTTTTTTTTTGCTTAAATGCATCCCGTATATATCATGCATTGTTCGCTTTCTTTTTCTTTTTAATCCATACAAGAAAACAAACGGTTGCGCATGGTACCAATACGATAAGCACTCCTTGGAATTTCAAACCAGAAAAGGGATAAGTGATCTTGGTTGTAAATAATACCTCGTTACCTTTTAGAAAGTATTCTTTCGTAATTCTTTTGTAATGAAAGAAAAAACCCGCAAGAGTAATTGGTTTCGTTTTTTCAAGGTGAGATTTCTCTACAGTGCTTAAGGTATCGTCAGCGATTTTTACCAGCTCACTGATCGTAAGTTCGTCTGGTGCATTAATAATCACCGGCGACTCGCTTTGTGGATACGTCAGGTATAGTTTATACAGTACTGGCCGTACAAGCGTGTATGGAAATTGAATTTCGGGCGAAAATGAATTAGTTCCTGCATGCGTAATACTGGCTGCCAGCATGACGCATAAAATGAATATCTTTTTCATGACTCTATAGTTTTTTGCAGTCTACGCCTATTTTAAGAAAATGCAAAAGACGCCCAATGCGGGCGTCTTGCAATTACTTTCCGTTGTACCC
Organism: uncultured Candidatus Saccharibacteria bacterium; assembly: GCA_964425795.1. Lineage (GTDB taxonomy): Bacteria > Patescibacteriota > Minisyncoccia > Phycocordibacterales > UBA1006 > CAYRNU01. The sequence continues at coordinate 1,272 of CAYRNU010000029.1, forward strand.
AATCAGGTATTTCCGAGCATTTTCGGAAAGGTCCAGGAAATCATCAACCTGTTCTTTTAAATTCATCGATGATGATCTGCCGAACGCTACCGCTTCCACTTGGCATCCGTGCGTATTCTGCAGATATTCAACCAGTGGAACATAATCTCCATCCCCTGATACTAAAATGATCGCATCCAATTTTGGCGCAAGCTTGATCGCATCCACGGCTAATCCCACATCCCAGTCTGCTTTTTTTGCTCCGCCTGAAAATATCTGAAGGTCTTTGCTTTTGGTTTCAATGCCGGCTTTTACCAATGCGTCAAAGAATGCTTTCTCATCTCCTGCTTCTGAGGTGATGACGTATGCAATCGCGCGAACCAGCTTGCGTCCGGCAACCGCTTCTTTCACTACGGCGCCAAAATTTACTTTGCGCTTGTAGAGATTCTTTGCGGTATGGTACAAATTTTGCGCGTCAATAAAAACGCCGACACGCTGTTCTTTGTGTTTGATGATACTCATATGTAATTAAAATGATATAAAAAATTTAATAAGAGAATGCTGGTATGAAAACATCCATTTAAAATGGATACTGAAAGCATAGCATGTAAACAATAAAACCGCCCTGTGGGCGGCTGTATTGCAGAAATTATTTTTTCTTGGTTGTCTTCTTTGCTGTTTTCTTGGCTACTTTCTTTGGTGCTGCCTTTGCGGTTGCCTTTTTGGTAGGCTTTTTCGCTACTACTTCTTTCTTTGGCTTTACTACCTTTGCGTCTTTGACGGTCTTGATAGCTGCGGCTGATGCTGCCTTGTTCTTCTTTTCAAGATATGCCATGTGCTTGCGGCGGGTTGCTACCATCTTGATCAAACCGCGACGAGAGTGAATATCCTTCTTGTGGGTCTTTAGGTGGTCGGTCAACTGAGTAATCTGCTCGGTCAAAAGAGCTACCTGAACCTCTGAAGATCCAGTATCCTTCTCGGTTCGGCCTGATTTCTTGATGATTTTCTTCTTGGTTTCTGTGCTTAACATGCAACGGATAATAGCATGTGTTTTAAAAATACGCAAGTTTCCAGGCCAATTTGGTTAAATATATTGACAAAACTAATAATATATTCTACAATATGTCCAAGAATCAAATGTTCACTATATTATGAAAAAAACAGAACAAAAGAAAACCTTTGTTTATAAGGTAACAAGAGCGTATTCTTGGCTGGATAAGAAATTGAACGATTCGGGAGTTCGGTGGTACATACGCTTGGCAGTTACGTTTTTTAGTATTGCCGTAGCTGTTGCTGACGATCATCACCCTATTGTTGCGGCCATTTTTGTTATTCTTGCCGGACTATCTACGACATTGGGGATGTTTTCCCCGTATATCAAGATGTCGCTGAGAACTTTGCGTAAAAACTGGAATAAAGATCCAGAATCCGTTTGTTCTTAATCCGTTCTTTTTTGTTGCATTCGATGAGCCTGGTTGTAGTAATACTTCCGGGCTTTTTTTGTCTGAATATTTGACAAATATATATTATATGTTATTATAGGCACAAACGTTTTAAATCCTCATATATGAAAAAAATAACTAAATTTTTGGAAAAAAGGGTTCCTGAATTGGTTCTCCTTGCCGGTATTCTTATATTGGCTGAATATTTCGTATTTCCTGATCGCTACCCTGCGATGATATTCAAAGTAATCTTGCCCTGTGTTGTTGTAGGTGCGCTTTTAATTCTATTGCTGTTCAGGTATTTCTTTCCCAAGAAAGAATCTGATGCCGGTGTTAATACTATCCAAACGATGTTTATCCCGGGAAATCAAGTGATAGTTGGAGAAAGTATGTTTTTCGGTGCCAAGAAAATCGCTGAGTTACTATTGGTAGTTCCAGGTCAAACCGACGCTGACAGGACTGCGGCTAAACAGGTTCAACCACTGGTGATGCTTAATGTGGATCAGAAGACTTTAACAAAAGGACGCCAGTATGTAATTACTGACAATTATTTATTGCTTCCTGTTGGGAAAGATGAAGAAGACCAATCTTAAATTATTTTGTTTGTGGTGATTGGGTTAACAGCCGTCGATGTGATACATCGACGGTTTTTTTTGTGTTACAGGAACGCTTTTGTTTTCTAATTCGTCCTCCTTGTACAAAAACAATGTCGCACAATAGTTTGCTATACTGTTGTGTATGGATATTGCTACTGCCATACGTCAATTTTTGGAATATATTGAGATCGAACGCGGTCGCAGTCTAAAGACAGTCGACAATTATAGTCGCTATCTGATGCGTTTTGTTTCACAGGCGAAAATCAATCACACTGGCGACATTACCGCTGATAGTATTCGTGAATACCGCCTATTTTTAAACCGCCAATCAGGAATGAAGGTTCGTGGACAGTCTGCCGCAACCATGAAAAAAAACACGCAGAACTATCATTTGATTGCATTGCGGAGTTTTTTGAAATATCTCCGCAAGCGCGGCATTGATTGCGTTGCGCCGGATGTTATTGAATTGGCAAAGGTAGGTGCACGCAGTCTGGATTTGATTTCAATAGATGAATTAAATCGCTTGATGAAAGCAGCTGAAGGTGAAAAGTCTTCAGATTTACGGAATCGTGCGTTTTTGGAGATGCTTTTTTCCACGGGGCTACGCGTGTCTGAATTGTGCTCGCTTAATCGCGATCTGGATCTCGCGCGCGATGAGTTGTCGGTTCGCGGAAAGGGTGAAAAGATTCGTGTGGTATTTTTATCGGACGAAGCAAAAGATATGGTGCGCAAGTATTTAAAGGCCCGTAAGGATTTTGATGAAGCATTGTTCGTGCAGGAATCACCTCGAGCGGCTAGTGCTGGTGAGAAAAATGAGTCTTTGCGACTGACTCCCCGCTCGGTAGAACGTATCATCAAACAAATTGCTATCAAGGCTGGAATTTCAAAAAAAGTTACTCCTCATGTGATTCGCCATAGTTTTGCCACTGATTTGCTGATGAACGGGGCGGATCTTCGTTCAGTACAGATGATGCTGGGTCATGCCAATATTGCAACGACTCAGGTGTATACGCACGTTACCGATAAGCAGCTGCGAGATATTCACAAAAAATTCCATTCAAAAAGAAAGTAGCAGTGATATACTGACTACAAACTTTTGATCAATGAGAAAATCAAAGAGAAAACCAGGGTGGCAGCTGTCCTCAATCAAGGTATGTGTATCTGATCTGGCAACTGTGTTCGTACTGGAAAAAATCTTTAACAGACAATTTGAACGGGATTACAGAATTCAAAAGCCCCTTAAACTTAAAAGGGATGAAATCCTTAACCCGCATCAACTTGCAAGGATTGCCAGGCGTGAAAAACAGAACTTTTCTAAAGAGCAAAATAACTAGTATTAACCAGCCAGCCTTGTAATAGAGGCTGGTTTAAATTTGTCCTTTATCCACAGATAGATTGTTGTCCTTTATAAATTCGTGTATACTGTAATCGAAGCAGTAATGTTCCTTAGTTACGACAGAGTTTAGATAAGCCCGAAAAAATTGTCCTATATACAACGCAATTAATTTTTTGCACATGACATACAGTCACTTCAATTTTTTCAGTTTTATCAAAATTCTACACAATAAAAAATCATCAGGTAAACGCATCGTCTCCTCAATTCAATAACGGCACAGTCCGTTCACATATAAAAAGCACTTCCCATGAAGTGCTTTTCTTTTTTATGTAACCGATGGGCGTCTGCTATACTAAACACATGAGCGATGCACAGCATCAATACTTTGAACAAGCATACCGTACCGGCAGTGATATCTGGTCTATGGTTCCCTATCATAATCTGGCAATGTCTCTCCTGCCTGAGCTGCCAAAAGACGCGCTGGTTTTGGATGTGGGGACAGGACGCGGCGTCTGGTTGCGAAAGCTCGTAGATCACGGATACCGCGTATTGGGAATTGATTACGTGCAGCAGATCGTCGATCGCGCGAACCGCGATCTGAAAGAGCAAAAAATATCTGATCGTGCTCGTTTTATGTTGGGCAATGCGCTTGATATACCTTTTACTGACAGCAGTTTTGACGCCATCACTGATATTGGATTGTTGCAGCATTTAAAAAATAATGAATGGTTTCAGTATGCCGCAGAAGTTTCACGCGTACTGCGACCGAACGGTTATTATTTGAATGTATCGTTGTCTCGGCAGACTCCACGATTCTTGGGTTTTACGCCATCGCTGTCTGAGGGCGGTCATTTTGAAAAATGGGGCGTATCATATTATTTTTTCAAGAATAGTGAAATTGTTACGTTGTTTGAAAATGATTTCGATGTTATCGAACAAAAGGTTGAATTTTTTGAAGCAAAAAGCGATCCGGGCGATACGGTTGCGATGGTGTTTACCTTGATGAAAAAAAGAAATTAGTATGGCGCAGATAAAAACGCTTGTTTCATGGAATGTAAATGGGTTGCGCGCTGTTGAGCGTAAGGGGCTTTTCGAGCAGTTATTTACTGAGCATCCAGATATCATTTGTCTGCAGGAAATAAAATCAGAAGCGCATCAGCTGTCTGATGCCATTACAAAGCGCGAAGGTTATTACGCATATTTTAATTCATCAAAGGCTCGCAAAGGATACAGCGGCGTTGCAATATTTACTAAGGAAGAACCGATCGAAGTATTCTACGATCTAGGTATTCCTGAATTGGATCAGGAGGGCCGCATGATTACGGCATTCTTTAAAGACTTTGTTTTGATCACGTGCTATTTTCCAAACGGCGGCGGAGGACCGGCTCGATTGGATTACAAATTGCGCTTCTATGATGCGTTTCTTGATTACATCGAACAGCTCAAGAAAAAACACAAGAACGTTATTTTCTGCGGAGATGTAAATACTGCGCATCATGAAATCGATCTTGCTCGACCCAAAGCAAATGAAAATAATACTGGCTTCCTTCCTGAAGAGCGCGCATGGATAGATGAACTCGAAGCGCACGGCTGGGTTGATATTTATCGCTACAACAATCCCGATCGCAAAGACATGTATACCTATTGGGACATGAAAACAGGAGCACGCGATCGCAATGTCGGATGGCGCATCGATTACTTCTTTGTCTCTCCCGCGCTGTTGTCAAAAGTTACTGATACAAAAATATTGAGTAACGTTATGGGTTCTGATCATTGTCCAATTGAACTGCGCATTAATCTATAAAGAAAAAAAGCCCACAGTGTTGTGGGCTTTTTCATGGCATGAAACAGGTCTTTGTTTAGTTGACTAGCTTCTTGCGAAGCTACGGTGGATGGGATGACTGGATGTCTACGAGTCCGGGCAGTACTGTCAAAAACATGCTGCCACATGGTTCTGATGGTAATGGAATCGAAACCACAGTATTTTCAATGCAAATGTTTGGTATAGGTGCTACCAGTAACGGGATGAAGGCTATAGGCTGTGCGGCCTGTAGGGTTTCTTCGTTGTTGAGAGTAACGAGTACCAATTCGGTGTCCATGAATGCATGGACAGATGCAATAACTCCAATCATTCCGCAGCCCACAATAACGTAATGAGGCGGTTTATCCATTTATATTTGAATTTGGGATTTCTCAGTATCCTATCACGGGGTTCATTTTTTGCAAGACAGTAATAAAAATACCCTGAACGATTGTTCAAGGTATTTTTATAAGAATGCTTTCTTTAGACTTTCCTGTTGTTCGGGTGTCAGAATATTTTTGAACAATTCCTGCAGTGTTCTTTCTTTGGTTGTTTTTGGGAGATAATTCCATGGACCGCCAAATGGCTTGCCGTCTTTTTCCCAATCTTCCAGTCCTTTTTGTAGCAGTTGTTTGTCGATGGCAACATACAAAATGTCATCTACATGTATGCCTTTTTCTTTTGCCTTGTTTATTTGGTTCACCTTGCTTCCCTCTTTTGCTGTGTTGATCGTAAATTGAATACCGATGCTGCGGTGTTCTTCGTTTAATTCATCTGCTTCGATACCAACCCCTCGTTTTTTCTGGGTTGTTTCCAAAATGAAATCAATCTTCTGCTCCACATCCTGATATGCGTTCCCTGCTGTTACGGTTAGTCCCAGATCGGGACGATCAATTGCAATAGTTTCAGCAAATCCAATCATAATTTTCTCCGCAATCACGCCAAGCTGTTTGCTTTCAATATGCGATCGGTCGCGAATTTCTGCATACGCCTTTGATTTCAGCATATCTTCCCTACGAGTCTTTTCTGATAATGCATTTGCTAGTTCCGCGTTCAATTCGTTCTGCAGAATATCATTGCTGATATGTTGAACATATTGTTTCTTTAACTTTTTCCCGTCACCCGATTGTTCCAGTGTGTTTGGGAGCGCGATAGCTGTTCCTAGATGACGTGACGCGATAATTTGTCCGGCTGTTACCTTACGACCATTAATCATAAATGATTTCTTGTATTTATCGTATTCTACGATGTTCTTTCCTGTAGTATCGCTTACCGTTTCAGAGACAGTTTTTTTTGTAGCCTC
>CAYRNU010000030.1:0-7453 GCA_964425795.1 uncultured Candidatus Saccharibacteria bacterium
AAATTGCCTGTGGGAGAAGGCGCCATACGAGTTACGATTTTCTTTGATGCATCAGATGACATATCGCCTATCGTACCAGAATATAAGGGTTTATGCATTATGTATTGACTAACGTATTTTTTTGTAGTTTTATTATAAAAAAATACGCTATGAAAAAAGAAGTAACAATTATAAGTATTTCTGAGATACCGTCAGACCTGCTTACCAGTATGCCTTCATTTTATGATGGCGAGAAATTCAAAGTTTATATGGAAGATATGCTGGCTAAACATATACGACGGATACCCATAAACCATTGGATGTATTTCCAGGAAGCCAAAAGTATTGTCAGTTCCTTTTTGTCGCCTTCAAAATACATTTTGAATGTCGGTAGTCCTCATTCTCAGGGGCAAAAATGGACTCTTGGGTCAACATTCTTTGAAACAATAGTTTCTAAGAATCACGGACCTTATTCCATAGATGACTGGAATTATTTGTTAGTAAATCGTTGGCCTGACGAAGCTTACGACTATGTTTGTCAGCTTGCTAATGCTGTTTTGGGGTATGCTAAACCACTCATTATTTTGGAAGACGTATTTGTTGATTTTCTAACAGCTTATTTGGATACAAAATTTGTGAAGGTAAAAATCATTCCATTATCGTTGGGTAGAGTCTCTTAAGAAAGTTTCTTATTAAAAATCCCTTATTTAAATAAGGGATTTTTTTATTCTTGATGTTTTAGGCCTATGTCTACTAATTCTTGTGCAATTACCATCGCGGCACTTCCTCCGGAAAATGCTTTTGCGTTCTTACTCATTTCCTCGTGTATTGCTGGTTCAGTGATAATTCGATCTATTTCGTGCAGTAGAATTGTCGGAGTGAGATTCGATTCTTCGATTACTACTCCTGCACCTGCGCGCGCATAGTTGAACGCATTTTCGCGCTGATGATTGCCGTGAGAGTTAGTGATAGGAATAATGATTGCTGGTTTGCCCCATCCCGCGATTTCAAACAACGAGGAGCCTGCTCGAGAGATGATCAAATGTGATACCCCCGCACTCATCTTCATTGCGAGAGGATTCAAGAACCCTAATGGTTTGTAGCGATATGCGGTGGCAGAATTCTTTAGTATTTCTTTAGTTTCGAGTTCTATATCCTGAATATTTTTCTCACCAACCTGATGGATCACTTGGTATTTTTCAACTAATTGCGGCAGTATATTTAGTATCGCATTATTGATGATCTGGGCTCCCTGAGAACCTCCTAGTATGAATAATACGGGGGTGTCATGTTCTAACTGTAAATATTCGTATGCTCCTACGGTAGTTGCTTCTGCAATCGATTTTCGTATTGGCTGTCCTGTATGTGCTACTTTTTTTGCATTAAAAAATTTTACTGCTTCAGGGTACGAAACCCCTATGCGATAAGCAAACTTCCCCGCCCATTTGGTAACGCGTCCAGGCGCAGAATCAGATTCATGGACAAATACGGGAATGCCGAGCAGTCGCGCAGCGACCAAGGTCGGGAAACTGCTGTACCCGCCTTTTGTAAATACGACATCAGGAAATACCGAAAATAATGCAACTATCGCTTTTGCTGTTCCGATAAAAGTTTTGAATAGGTCGGTTATGTTTTGAATTGACGGATATATGCGCAGTTTGCCTGCGGGAATGTGTCGATATTCGATCTGCTGTTCCAATAATGCTTTTTTATCGTATTCGCTGTTTGAAAAGAAATACAGCTTTACCTGTGTGAGTTTTTCACGGTCGACAATATCATTGATTGCTTCTGCCACTGCGATAATGGGATAGAAATGCCCTCCTGTTCCTCCTCCGGTAAATACAATTTTCATATACTAAGATTTGTTCTTGTTAGTGTAGCGTTCGTTTTTTGAAATGTTCAACACAATACCAACTGAGGCAAGCGCTGTCAGCAAGGCGGTTCCTCCGTGACTGATAAATATAAGCGGTGTACCTGATAGCGGAAACAGTCCAGTACTCGATGCAATATTCAAAAACGACTGTGACACCAGCAGTATAACAATTCCCGCCACTACGAGTCCACCAAACTGATCATTTGTGGTACGCGATATTTTGAGTCCCCGCAATAAAAGGGCCAGGTAGGCTATCACGAGGCTTATTGTGCCTATAAAGCCGAATTCTTCACCCAGAACGGCAAATATGGAGTCACCCGCAGGCTCAGGCAAATACCTAAATTTTTGTATGCTCTGTCCGTATCCGCGGCCGAAAATTTCTCCTGATCCGATCGCTAGCATAGACTGTTGGATTTGCCATGAAGCTCCCTTTGGATCGCGGCTAGGATGCAGGAATGTGTCTACGCGGTCAAGCAGATAAGGACGCATTGCAACTAGACCTGCCGCAGCTATTAGCCCGGTTGCGAAAATAATGGCTATATGTTTCCATTTTGCTCCGGCAAGAAAATACATGCCGAGTCCGGTGATTACGATAATCATAAACGTGTCAGTGTCGGGTTGTAGCAATAAGACACCACCTGAAACTCCAAGTATCAGCAAGAGCGGGACAAGTCCGTATGAAAAACTTTCGACTTTCTTTTTTGCCCATGCAAGCCATGCTGCAAAATAAAAAATGAATGCAAGTTTTAAGAATTCTGCCGGCTGAAATGAAACAGGTCCTACTGAAAGCCAGCGTCGTGCTCCTCCGTGTTCAAATCCAAATCCAGGAATGAATACGCAGGCGGTCAGTATGAGTGATCCCAAGAGAATATAAAATGCATATTTTTTCCAGAATACATAAGGAATTTTTACACACGCGATCAGCGCAATTGATCCCCCGACTAATCCGAATACTACCTGGTTCAGAATAACGCTCCAAAATTGTGTGGGGTTTTTTGCGTAAAAGCTCAGTGCAGCAGAAACAAACATGAAGAGTCCAAACACTACCAATGTAACCACTATGGTAAAAAAAAGCTTGTCGGGATTACGCTGTGCTTTTGCCATAGATTAGAAAGTTCCTAGAAGCCAGGCGATAACTCCGGCGACTGCAAACATTACTGATAATATCCAGTATCGCATAGTAATTTTTGCGCGTGTCCAACCTAACGCCTCAAAATGATGATGCAATGGCGCTACGCGAAATACTTTTTTGCCGAAATATTTTTTTGAAATAATCTGAATGAATGATGAAAGCGCTGTTGCAACCAGCAAGATTGCAATGATGGGAAATACAACGAGCGTGTTGGTAAGAAATACGATCGTTACTAGTGCGAATATAAGACCCAACATTCCTGTTTCCCCCATCCAAAATCGTGCAGGAGGGATATTGAACCACAGGAATGCCAAAATACCGCTTGTAATAACTAGGCATAATGCCGCTATGTCGATTTGATTGCCCAGATATGCAATAACAGCGTAGGCTCCAAAAATTATAGCCATTACTCCTCCTGCAAGTCCGTCAATGCCATCTATGACACCGCTTGAGAATGTTCCGAGCGTAACGATCAATACAATAGGAATTAACAGCCAGCCCACGGAAATGCTACCTGCAAATGGTATGGCAATTGCCGTTATTCCTAATTTAAAGTAAAACCAGGCACCTATGCCAAGGCCGAATAAGCTGACTAATCCGATCAAGTAGTTGCGTGGAAATCCGTTTACGAACTTTCCTTTTTTTACAAAAATATCCATCAGATCATTTGCAAGTCCGATTGCCGATCCGATAAGCATTGCCGCTATGGGAAGCCAGGTTTGGCTACGTGAAAGGAAATCTAATTTGTTGCTAATGTCTGTTGGAACTAATTTTGAAATAATCCAGATAAGCCCTGCGGTAGCGATAACTGATAGCCAGATAATGACTCCGCCTACGCGCGGAGTACTGACTTCTTCTGCTGCATTGTTGATTTTCTTGAATTCGGGAGACATTTCATCTGCAGGATTTTCAGATGCGTCAAATTTGCGCGCGCGTCGCTTCCAGAGCTTATATTTATACAAATAATACGTAACTCGCGGAGTAATTCCGATACCGATCACGAATGCCAGTATGGTGGGTATAAGAATTTTTAGGACGTTCGACATCATGGTCACTATTATAGATTATTTTCCTCATCAGCAACAATGCGGTACAGCATTTTTATAATCTGTTCGGCGTCATTAAATCGCCCGCTGAATGTTGATCCCATAATGACGATCAGATATGGCTGGTTTGGTCCAATTTCCACAATGAATGCAAGATTGCCGCGCGATTTGTCTGTATATCCTGTTTTTGAAACCAGAAAACCTGGAATAGTTCCGGTTAAGGTGTTAGTGTTAACGCCGTTATGCTCTGCAAGATGCGTTTGCGAGGCTGCGCTTTCGCTAAAAATTTCAGGATATTTGCGTGTCGCTTCAACCATAAGCGATGCGATATCTCGAGCCGACCCATACGCGCTAACACGCTTTGTCCCATCAATGTCGATTATGTCGAGTCCTGTAGCGTTATTAGTATCAAATGTAGCAAAGCCATGAGATCGCGAATAATCATTCATAAGTTCTGTGAATGAAGTCTGTTTCATTACACTGATTGTTTCTCCAATTGCATACGCTGCGTCATTTGATGATGTGGCAAGCATGAACGGAATCAGTTCGCCAAGGCTTCGCTGCTCTCCTGGTGCAAACCCCTGATCTCCTATTTGACTTACGGCATCAGGGGAAAATGTGATAGTTGTTGTCGTATCCGCATGCTCGAGTGCGGTAAGGGTCGCAATTATTTTTACCAGTGATGCTAATGGCAATACAGTATCTGCATTTTTTTCAAATATAATTTCACTGGTAGTAAGGTTTTGCACATACACAGCATTGGCGCCTAATTTCAATTGTGAAAATGCATTAGCAATAGTTTGTTTGTATAGTAATTCTTTGTTCAAGGCTTCTTGTTGATCGTGCTCTTGTTTTTTGATTTTTTGGTTCTGGAGCTGGTATCCGTATAGCGATAATCCTATTGCTGACAATAGCACCAAAAAAACGCTCGTCACTATAACAATGGTGCGATAATGGCGTTCCATATGCTAATGTGCAGGCGATTGTTGCGTTGAATCCCCTGTTTGCCGCGCTATTATTTTTATGAATTCTTCGCTGACATGATTCCAATCAGGCAATGATTCTGTATTTTGTATGCCGAGGAATGATAGCGTGTCGGTCGAAAGAATATAAAATGTGTTTCCCTTTTCTTCATTTTTCTCAATCAGTCCGCGCACCAAAAGATTGCGCAAACTGAAATGCGAGTTTACTCCGCGAATATAATCGATGTCATGCTTTTGAATGGGACCGCGATATGCAATGACCGTCAGTGTCTCTAGTGCTGCTTTCGATAGTTCGCGCTCCAGTTCGTCCTTGCGAAGTTTTTCAAATACCGGCTGCATTTCGGGATGCGTTGCGAGTATGTAGGTTGTTCCATTTTCAATTAGGACGACGCCGCGGTTTTCCAAATGATTTTTCAATTCTGTAATGCCAGATTCTGCATCAGCCTTGCTGATATCAAGGGTTTTTGCGATAGATTGCAACGACAAAGCTTCTCCTTCGTACAAAAGCAATGATTCGATTTGTGCTGCAATGGATAGGTTCATATTAGTTTTTCGTTATGGCAATATCGCCGTCTTCGCGCTGAAGAACGTCAATGAGGCCGTTGCGTACCATTTCCAGCATAGCAAGAAAGCTGACGATGACATAGACCTTCTGCTCTTTTGGCGTACCATCAAAACTGCTGGTAATATCGCGAAATGATACGCGGTCGCTGCTGAAAATTCGCTGTTCCAGCGTCTTCATTATTTCTTCAATGCGAATGACTGGGGCGACTTCAGTTTCGGGCAATTCTTTTGAAAACGTTTCTAGTTCCTTGATCAATTCGTGTGCTGTTTCCAACAGTTTTGGATGCACCATGTTTTTGCGGTCTGGAGCGAACATGGCTGTTGTGTCGCGCTTGCTGTAATCAGCCAACGGAAAACTGGATGTTTTTTTGATGCCGTTTGCGATATGCGGCATGACGCTATGGATGGTTTGGTACAGTGCTAGTCGTGTTTCCAAATCCTCGATGCTCTGTTCTTCTTCTTCGGTCAGTTCCAGGTTTGGCAACAATGATTTTGATTTCACCAGAATCAACGTTCCTGCAATGGTAATAAATTGTGAAATATCCCCAATAGGACGGTCTTTTAGTGTCTGCAGGTAATCGAGATAGGCGTCAGTTACTGCGGCGAGTGATATCTCATGCACAGGCAATTTGCGCTCTTCGATAAGCTTTAACAGCAAACCCAACGGGCCCTCAAATGCATCTGTTTTTACCAGAAAATTCACACAGCCATAATAGCACAAAAGGCCCGATTAGGCCTTTTTCTTCAGTGCTATATGAAGTTCGTTCAGTTGCTTTTCTGATACTGCTGACGGCGATTCCATCATCAAATCTTTTCCTTCTCCAGTCTTTGGGAATGCGATCACTTCGCGAATGTTCGGCTCGTTCTGAAGCAGCATCACAAAGCGGTCAAAGCCCCATGCGATACCTCCGTGCGGAGGCGTTCCTGATCCAAGAGCGCTGAGCATATGTCCAAAATTTCGATCAATATCTTCGTCTTTGTGTCCGATGATCTGTAATACTTTTCGTAGTGCTTCAGGCTGATGGTTGCGAATTGATCCTCCACCGATTTCATAGCCGTTCATTGCAATGTCGTACTGTGTGGTCAAAATCTCGCCGATGTTTTCTCTGTTCATCAGCCATTCCATATGCTCTGGTTGCGGAGCAGAAAATGGATTGTGGGTAAATGTCCATGCGCCAGCGGTATCCGGATTATCTGATGTTTCAGTTGATTCAAAGAATGGGAAATCAACCACCCAGCAGAATGCCAAGAGGTTAGGATTGTTCTTATCTTCTCGAATGTCGGGACGGTCATTGCCGTATTTTTCCATCGCCTCTTTGTACGTAATGCGTGGGAATGGAATCTGCTGGATGCGCTTTTCCGGATAGTGCTTTTGAATGATATCAATCAACATGCGTTCGTTTAAATTCATCACATCTTCGCGGTTTACGAATGACATTTCCATGTCGATCTGGGTAAATTCAGGCTGGCGGTCACCGCGCGTGTCTTCATCGCGCATACATTTTGCAACCTGGAAATAGCGTTCCACTCCTGCTGACATCAGCAATTGCTTGTACTGCTGTGGAGACTGCGGAAGCGCATAAAAGTTTCCCGGATATAATCGTGACGGAACCACATAGTCGCGCGCTCCTTCAGGAGTAGATTTTGTAAGAATTGGAGTTTCTACTTCTATGAATCCTTCAGTGTCTAGAAAATCACGAACATGCTTTGCGATTTTGTGGCGCATACGGATGTTGTTCTGTAATCGATCAGATCGCAAATCCAAATAGCGATGCTTTAGACGAGTTTCTTCGTTCACTTCGCGAGTGTCTGTAGAAATATCAAATACAGGAGTTTCTGCCTGGTTTAAAACTGTGATGCCTAAGACTTCCAATTC
>CAYRNU010000031.1:0-7236 GCA_964425795.1 uncultured Candidatus Saccharibacteria bacterium
CGTTGGCTGGTGTCATATATAAGGTGCAGTCTAGCATAAAAAGCCTTATTTGACTTTTACTTCCGCTATGATATCATCCTACCCATGTTGACTATTAGATTACAACGAACGGGACGAACCCGTGACCCACAATTCCGATTGGTAGTAACCGATGCACGCAACGCCCCAAAGAGTGGACGTTTCGTAGAAATCGTCGGAGCCTACAACCCGAAGGCTGGAACCGTAGAATTGAAGAAGGAACGCATTAGCCACTGGCTGTCAGTTGGAGCTCAGGCATCAGCGACCGTTCATAACTTCTTGGTAGATCAGAAATTAGTAGAAGGACGCAAGAAGAATGCACTTCCAAAGAAATCTCCTACCAAAGCCCGCAAGGCAAAGTAACATAATCCCGCCGTCATGGCGGTTTTTTGTTCCCCAGTGTGATACATTAATAGTACGTTACCGTGTTCAGTAACGCAGACCAATTCTAATTTGAACTTACCGAATATATGAATGATACCGCACAAGCATTTTTAGAATACGTTGTTAAAAACTTGGTAGACAATCCTGACGAGGTGAAAGTAACCCGTACCGTTGATGAGATGGGAGTCCTGATGACACTCGACCTTAGTCCGGCAGACATGGGCAAGATAATCGGCCGCAAGGGAGCAACTGCAAAAGCATTGCGAACTCTGTTGCGAGTAGTGGGTATGCGCAACAATGCGCGTGTGAACCTGAAGATAAACGAACCCAACAAGCCATCAGCTGCATCCGGCGAAGACGTGGAAGCGATGATCGCAGATTTGAAAGGGGATATATAGATAACAAAAAACCGTCCGAGAGGATGGTTTTTTGTTATCTGAGAATGATTGACAGCGAGCGTTTTTAGGTAGATAACAATACCAAACAATTAATCGTTAATACTATGAAAGAAATACCTGGTTTTGTTAAAGGTTCTATAATTCAGCTGATTCAGCCTGATGCTAAAACGATAGAAGACTTAATCAAGGATTTCTATCACGCTGCATTTATTCACGGTATGCGAGATATACATGTGGATCAGGATATTCTGTGGTTCTCCGACATGGATATATCCAAAACCGATTACACTACAAAATACAGTCGCATTATGCGATGCATAATGCCTCTCACTCATTCTATGATCAGCAACCGTTGCGTCACTGCGGGGCATTATCGCGAATACACGCTTGCAGAATCAATTAGGTTTGCAACGATCATGGTAATGAACGGCGAAATAATGAAATGCAATAACACTGGCGTTGTGATGTATTTGAAGAATGGACAAATTGAGCGCAATGCATTTCGCCACATGGTGTATGTATTCCGTGAAGAAACAGGAGTATTGAGTTTGATAACCACTTCTGTAGAAAATAATGGATATTTGGCCAAAGATGACGGAGTACTGTGTATGATGTTAAAGAAACACTGATGTATTTGTTCGTTGGTGTTTTTTTGACTCTACATTCTATTTATATATAGTGTAGCTATGACTTTCCATATTATTACGTTGTTCCCAAATATGTTCGAATCGTACCTAGGCGATTCTATTTTGGCGCGTGCAATTGCCAACAAAAAAATAAAAGTGAAATTCTATAATCCTCGCGATTACGCAAAAGATGCACGCAAGACCGTCGACGATCGTCCATATGGTGGCGGTCCAGGTATGGTTATGATGGCTGATCCGATACTGCGCGCAGTAAAGGCAACAAAAACTGACAAGAAAAAACGAAAAATCATAATCTTCTCTCCAGGCGGAAGCGAGTTCACCAATACGTATGCTGACAATCTGTTCAAGAAAAAAATCACCGATGTTGTAATGATCTGCGGACGCTATGAAGGCATCGATGGCCGCGTGAAAAAAATCTTAAAAGCCGAAGATGTATCGATTGGCAATTATGTGCTGACCGGCGGGGAATTGCCGGCAATGATTGTCATTGATGCAATGTCGCGTCGCATTCCTGGAGTGTTGGGCAAACATGCGTCGGTAGAAGAAAACCGCATCGCGTCACATGAAACATATACGCGCCCGCCAGAATTGGTATTTAACAAGAAGAAATATAAAGTTCCGCCAGTGCTTATTTCAGGAGACCACAAAAAAATTGACGAGTGGCGAGCCGAGCGATAAGCTTTACAAAAAATATAAATATGGTATCATTTTTTCAAACTAAACACTTGAAATATGAAAACTATATTCACTGAAATTTGCAGCCGTGCATGTTCCAATGATCCCGGAGGTCAGGAAGCACGAGAAGAACTATACCGTTTTTACAACGAAGAAATACTGGAGTTATTCAGTCGTCTGAATTTACTTGGTACTACATTCTTTACCGAAGAGAGGATTAATGCTGTTTTCAAAAAATCTTTTGATGAATTGATGCATCTGACTTCAATGAGTGGGAACATGATTCCATTTTTGCCAGTCGTTAATTCTTATTTTACGTTCGGTGAACACAATTGGTTGGGTGAACATCTCTCTTTGTTTGGAAACATTTCATACAAAGATATGCCGTGTATACCAGAGCAGTATGTTCAAAGTAATATTGAATTTGATCAATATCGCTACTGGAATATTTATACCGATATGAAATGCACTCCAATTTATTTTGTTGTAGGAGTGTTTCCGTATGCATCGTGTTATGCGACTATACAACAGCATCTTGAAGCGAAACCTTCAGAAAGAAGAATTGAAACTGCCTATGGTGCCAGAATTAGCCCCGTTCAATTAACCATTGCTGAAATACAAAGCATGTTGTATTTCAACGGCCATATGCTTTCAGACGCTAATTTTGTTAGCGCACAAACGTATCGCGAAGAATCAGGTAAGAGAAAATACTTGAAAATTTTCAAGAGTTACGATTGGTGTGGTTGTGAAGAAGTAGATGTTAGAGAACAGTTAGGTGAAAAAGATTTTATATCGACAGGTTCGTACAGAATTTAAAATTTATTTTTTCAATTCAAAAAACTTTGCACAATGTGCAAAGTTTTTTATTTATGAAAATATTTTTTCATCATCAAATAATTTTTTTATAAAAAATATTTTTTAGTTATCCACACTTTTTTATTTTTTATCATTGTATGTGTGTGAATGTCATACGATAATTACTTATGTAACACATTGGTATGTGTACAGTAAGTGTAGTCGCACTTATCGCAAGAAAACATTTTTTTAAACTGTATGGCAGCAAAAAAGAAAATGGCAAAGAAGACTGCAAAGAAGGCGGTAAAGAAAGCAGCAAAGAAAGTAAAGAAAGTTGCTAAGAAGAAAACCGCAAAGAAGGCAGTAAAGAAGGCCACAAAGAAACGACGATAGTTTCTTCAAAAAATCCCCAGCAATGGGGATTTTTTGGTAGTCATAAAAAATGAATAGAAAAAAGCCGGCAGTCAGCCGGCAAATCTTTTTTGGTTGATGGGTTTAACTTTTGATTAATAGACGTTCAAGCGGATTAACAGCTTTTGAAGTCCCTTTGAATAGGATTGAAACAATTCCTTCGGCATTTTGTTTGAATGTAAGTTGAAATTCTTCTTCAATAATTTGTTCTTCTGGTGTGAGTTTCTTGATGAATCCTTTTTTTAGCATTTCGTGAAAAAAAGCATCGACCTGATCTTCGGTGAAAGAGGATCGAGTCAGGATGCTGTAACCACTTTCAATTCCTATAAAAGGATCAGAGAGATTCGAAAGGTCATTTCTTTCCTCGAGAAGACTGTTGGTGCTGGGATCGCATTTCTGAAATATGCCGATAACGAACACTCTTCCGTTGATACGATAATTTCCAGTCAGTAGTTCTGGCGAGGGCCTGCAATCTTGATTTTTTTCCATGATGTTCTTCTTTTATATATAGGGTACGCCTTTCCTTCGCCAAGTCAACGTTGTTCCTTGACCAGACTCTATATATAGGTATACTGAGCTACGGAACAGACACGATTGCGTTGCGGTAGAACTCCTGTCCACATTTTTAGCAACCACTTAGTCAATAACGAAGGAAACAGTCAGCTGTTTCCTCATTTTGCGTTTTTCTCACATGAGTACACACGAGCGAACAAAGAAGTACTTTTCAAAGTACAAAGAAGCGCTGGTACCGACACCGAATCTGGTTGAAACCCAGCTTGCGTCGTACCAATGGTTTTTGAAGGAAGGATTGTTTGATGTAATGAAGGAGTTTTCTCCTATTACTGATTATTCAGGAAAGAAATTTGAACTGACATTCTCGTCATACAGCGTTACCGAGCCTGAGCGAGACGAGTTTTATTCACGCGATAACAAGCAGACCTACGAGGTTCAGCTGAAGGCTCGCGTAAAATTGCATAATAAAACCTTGAACACCGATAATGAACAGGAGATTTTCTTGACTGAAATTCCTTACATGACTGATCACGGAACATTCGTGATCAACGGTGTAGAGCGCGTTATCGTTCCTCAGCTTGCTCGCAGTTACGGTATTTTCTTTACCGATCGCGAAACAAAGAAAGGGACAACATTTGGAGCGAAGATCATTCCATCACGCGGTGCATGGGTTGAGCTTGAAACCGAGCACGACAAGGCTATCTATGTGCGTATCGACAAGAAGCGCAAATTTGCTGTAACGACATTGTTGCGTGCTTTTGGCTTGGTTGATGAAAAGGCATTACGCGATTCTTTTTCTGATGAAAAGGAGTGGGAATATATCGCAGCATCGCTTGCAAAGGATCCGGCTGGCAACGCAGACGAATCATACATCGAAATCTACAAGAAGCTTCGTGATGGAGAATTGGCGAACGTGGACAATGCCAAGGAATTCTTCAAATCTATTTTTGATGCTGAACGTTATGACCTTTCAAAGGTAGGACGATACCACTTCAGCAAGCGTTTCGACAAGGAAACCAAGGGTAAGAATGCCATGAGTGCTGTCATTACTCTTGATGATGTTGTAACTATCGTAAAGCACATCATTGAGCTGAACACGACTCCAGGATCGAAATCTGACGATATCGACGATCTAGGATTCCGCCGCGTGCGCTACGTTGGTGAATTGCTGCAGCAGAAAATCCGAAAAGGTATGACTCAGATGAAGCGCAACATTCAGGACAAGATGTCTACGATGGACGCTGAAACATCAATGCCGATTCAGATCGTAAACCAGCGACCGCTTCAGGCGCGCGTAAAGGAATTCTTTGCGACTCACCAGCTGTCACAGTTCATGAACCAGGAAGACGTACTGTCTGAAATCGAACACTTGCGAACACTCTCAGCGCTTGGTCCGGGAGGACTCGTGCGTGAACGTGCAGGTTTCGAAGTTCGCGACGTCCACACGTCTCACTATGGACGCGTATGTCCGATTCACACCCCTGAAGGTCCAAACATCGGTTTGATCCTTCACCTTGCTGCGTACGCTCGCATCAATGAATTTGGTATGATCGAGACTCCTTATGTAAAGGTTGAAAAGGGAACTATTACCGGAGAAATCGTATACTTAAACGCTTCAGAAGAGCGCAAGTACAACATTGCTCACAGTGGTGTGCCGTACGATGACAATGGCAAAATAAAGACCGATCATGTAGAAGTACGCATGAAATCTGAACCCGGCGTAGTTGCAAAGAACGATGTGCATTTCATCGACGTTGCAACCAACCAGGCCTTTTCAGTCGCAACCTCATTGATTCCGTTCTTGGAACACGATGCCGCTAACCGTGCATTGATGGGTTCGAACATGCAGAAGCAGGCGACCCCATGTATCATTCCGATGGCTCCTATTGTTGCGACCGGTATGGAAGAAAAAGCAGCCCGCGACACTGGCCGATTGGTCATTGCAAAGGAAGCAGGAACCGTATCATATGTTGATAGCCGCCAGGTAGTCGTAAAGAACAAGGAAGGCAAGGAAATTGCATATCCATTCGTGAAATTGACACGTACCAACAACTATTCTCTGTTTTCACAGCGACCGATCGTTGCTATTGGCGATAAGGTTAAAAAAGGTGATGTCCTAGCTGACACCACCACTACAGAAAACGGACAGCTAGCGCTTGGTCAGAACGTATTGGTTGCGTTCATGTGTTGGAACGGACAGAACTTTGAGGATGCCATTATCGTATCTGAACGATTGGTAAAAAACAGCATCTTTACCTCGATTCGTGTTGAAGAATATGAATGTGTGGTTCGCGATACCAAGCTTGGTCCTGAAATGTCGACCCATGACATCCCTAACGTAGGTGAAGGAAAATTAGTTAACCTTGATGAAGACGGTATTGTACGCATTGGTGCTGAAGTTGGAGAAAACGACATCCTGGTAGGTAAGATTACTCCAAAGGGAGAAACCGAACTAACTCCGGAAGAACGCCTCTTGCGATCAATCTTCGGAGAAAAGGCACGCGATGTAAAAGATACCTCAATGCGCATGGAACACGGCAAGCGCGGACGCGTTGTCGGTGTGAAGGTATTCTCACGCGAACACGGTCACAGCCTAGAATCAGGAGTGATCAAGAAAATCTACGTTGAAGTTGCACAGTTGCGTAACGTTCAGGTAGGAGACAAATTGGCAGGACGACACGGTAACAAGGGTGTTATTTCGATCGTACTTCCAGAAGAAGATATGCCATACATGGCAGACGGTACTCCTATTGATCTTATTCTGACACCGCTCGGAGTTCCATCGCGTATGAACTTGGGACAGGTATTGGAAATGCATTTGGGTCTTGCGGCGCATACGTTGAACTATCAGGCGATTGTGCCTCCGTTCTCTGGTGCGACAGCGGACGAAATTGCAGCTGAATTGAAGACTGCCGGATTCAAGGATACCGGAAAGGTAACCTTGTTCGACGGACGAACCGGTGAGCGATACGAACAGGATGTAGCTATCGGTTACATGTATGTCTTGAAACTGCACCACATGGTTGAAGACAAACTGCACGCACGATCAGTTGGACCATACAGCCTCATCACTCAGCAGCCACTCGGCGGTAAGAGTCAGTCGGGAGGACAGCGATTCGGAGAAATGGAAGTGTGGGCATTGGAAGGATACGGAGCCGCATACACCTTGCGTGAAATGCTAACTGTAAAGTCAGATGATATTACGGGACGCGCAGGCGCATTCGACTCGATCATCAAGGGACAGAATGTTGAACAGACCGGAATTCCAGCATCATTCAAAGTATTGCTTTCATACCTCCGCGGATTGGCGTTGGACGTTGATCTAAAAACCATTCGTTCAGTCGACAATGAAGACACGCAGTCAGAAGTTATTCATCACATCGAAGGCTACCCCT
>CAYRNU010000032.1:0-7011 GCA_964425795.1 uncultured Candidatus Saccharibacteria bacterium
GAGGTAATGCAGCAATATGGCAAGCATCCGCAAATCGAAATTTACCGCAAGGAAAACGGCGGCAAGCATACGGCGATGAACTGGGGAATTGAGCGTGCTACTAGTGAATTCATCGGCTGTCTTGATGCCGACTCTTTTGTGCATCCGCAGGCATTGCAGCGTATCATGACCTACTTTGATAATCCTGAAGTAGCGGCAGTTGCGCCATCTATTTTGATCCGCAATCCAAAAACAATCATTCAGCGATTGCAGAAAATCGAATATGATTGGGCGGTATATACAAAAAAAATGCTGGGATTGGTTGGCGGTATCCATGTGACGCCTGGTCCGTTTTCAATCTATCGTCGCTCCATGTGTATTGAAATCGGTATGTTCAAAAAGGCGCATAATACCGAAGACATGGAATTTGCGTATCGCATGCAGGCGAATCATTACCGTATCGAACAATGTAACGATGCGTATGTCTATACAGTTGCGCCATCGACGATTTACAAACTATACAAGCAGCGTCTACGATGGATCTATGGTTTTATTCAAAACACTATCGACTATCGTCACTTGCTGTTCAAAAAGAAATATGGAACCTTCTCGTTATTTACCGTGCCGTCAGGGGTGGTATCTGTAATTGCGGTACCGTTCATGCTATTTTGGCTCTTCTATAAGGTCATTAAATTTATTATTGAAGAAGCTATAAAAATTCAGGCTACCGGCTGGGCATGGCCAACATTTAATACTGGCGTTCCACAGTCCTTGTCGTCGCTTGATTGGTTTTATTTCAATACCAATACCACGATTATCGTGGCTGTGATAGTATATTTCCTAGTCATCACTTCGATGGTATTGGGCAAGCGCATTGCTTATGGCAAGGGATTCTTTGGTTTTGGTATGATCTTTATGATGCTGGTCTACAGCGTGATCTCGCCGTTCTGGATCATGAAAGCGTTATTTAACAGTCTGTCCCGCTCGACCCCAAAGTGGCGTTAATAATTTATTTTTGAAACATGAAATCACAACCCGTTAATGATTGGAAGAAATATGTATTGGTATTCTTTATAACCGGAACCTTGTTTGGAGGAGCATTCTGGTTGTCTGATTTTTTCAATAACCGCCGCATTAGCGATATCAAGAATATTCAGGATACCGTATCAATCGATATTCTAACGTCTGAAACTAAATTCGCATTGCTTGAAGAACTGTCATGCGAAGACGTAACCAATTCGGTATTGTCTCAGGAATTGAACAGCTTGGCTGAAAAGATCGATTACACTGAAAAAACCATTGGTACTGACAACGAGCAGATGAAGTCATTGAAGAACTTCTATACTTTGCTACAGATCAAGGACTTCCTATTGGCACGCAAAGCGATCAAGGAATGCGGATCTGAAACAACCAATTGGATTCTGTATTTCTACACCAACAAGGATTGTGAAGAATGTACCCGTCAGGGTCACGTATTGACCGCTCTTCGTGAAAAGTATCCGGCGCTGCGCGTGTATGCATTTGATGCGGGACTCGACAATGCAGCCCTACAGGCGCTCGTATCTGTCTACAAGGTGCAGATGGACAACATGCCAAACCTTATCATCAACGGCAAGCAATTGACCGGATTCAATACAATCGAACAGATTGAGGAAAAATTGCCAAAGACATTGGTGGACGAAGCTAAAAAGAAAGCTGAGGTTGAAGCTGATATAACAGTAGAATCAGCAGAAAAGTCATCTGATAAGAAGGGGAATTAGTTTTGTACTTATAACAAAAACCACCATAGAAATATGGTGGTTTTTGTTATTGGAGCCGGCACGAGGGTTCGAACCCCGGACCTACGGTTTACAAAACCGTTGCTCTACCAACTGAGCTATGCCGGCGACTGTTTTGATTTATAACATATTTTGTTAAAAATCAAAACATTTTCTGAATTACTCGTTTCCTTCGTGGATGTCGCGCAAACGCTTGGTGGTGGTCTTTGCTTCGTGATGCTCTCCGCGTTTCAGGCTGTAATGCAACAGCGTATAGAAGTTCTTGCGCATGAATCGGGTTATCCAGACGTTTGCGTTCTTGTAGAGAGCAAATCCTACGACGAGGCTTTTGTGCAAGGTAGGCTTTACCACGGTGTCCGCAGTGTGCTTCATCTTGCGATCAAGCGCTTCGGGATGCATGCGGAACCATTCGCTGCCTTGTTCCAGTTTCTTCAAATACAACTCGGGATTCTTCTGCATGGCACGAATCTTTACCAGAAACAATACGATGAGGACTGCGGTCGCGATGATGAATAACAGGACAAAGGTCATAATGGTTTATCGTGAGATTGAATAATAGGTAAATCGTCCAACCTGGATGCGTTCTCCGATCTTCTGGATCGCCTGATCAATCAGGGTTCCGATGGTTACATCAGGATTCTTGATGAATGACTGCTTGGTCAAAGTGCGCTGTGCAAAGTAATCGTTGATCTTGCCTTCGATGATCTTTGCTTTGATGTCAGCCGGTTTGTCCAAATCCTTTGATTCGTCTTCCATCATGGCAGCAACCTTGGCACGTACGTCTTCTGGAATTTCAGCTTCAGTTACGTATTCAGGTCCCATGGCTGCGATGTGCATGGCGATGTCAGCTGCAAGCTGAACGAATTCATCGTTCTTTGCAACGAAGTCGCTCTCGCAGTTCAGTTCCAATAATACGCCCACGGCCTTGTTGCTGTGTACGTATGCCTGGATAATACCTGCTCCTAGTTCGCGATCAGCCTTTTTTCCGGCCTGAGCGGCACTGTTCTTGCGCAATACCAGCAATGCCTTTTCAATGTCGCCGTCAGCTTCCTGAAGCGCCTTGCGCACTTGCATGACCGAAATACCGGTCTGCTCACGCAATTGCTTGATAAGTTCTGTTGTGATTTCTGCCATAGATTTTTTAAGTTAAGGAACTATTAAGGTTACGCCTTGTATGCTTCGATGAGGGTATTCAATACCAACTGTACTGATGACTGGTTGGTATCGTTTCCTGGAATCACTACGTCTACGTTGCGGATATCGCAGTCAGTATTTGAAAGTGCAATAACCGGAATGTTCAACTGATTGGCTTCCAAAATGGCGATCATTTCCTTGCGGGGATCGACTACGACCATAAGGTCAGGAAGCTTCTTTAGGTTTCTCAATCCGCCGAACATAACTTTCAATTTCTCGATTTCACGTTCGATCATCAGCTTTTCCTTTTTGGTTTGGTATACCAATTCGCCTTTTTCCTCCTTTGTTTCAAGATCTTCCATGCGCTCTACGCGCTTTTTGATTTCTCCAAAGTTGGTAAAGGTTCCTCCGATCCAGCGGTTTTCAACGTAGGGCATGTCGATTGACAATGCTGCGTCGCGAACTAGGTTCTTGATTTCTGATTTTGCTCCTACGAACAAGATGGTCTTGCCGCCGGCTTTTGCTGTAGCGATAAGGTCCGCTGCTTCTTTAAGGTGCTTTTCAGTCTGTTCGATATCGATGATATCGATGCGGTTCTTTGATCCGTAGATAAAAGGAACCATGCTTGAGTGACGCTTGGTGCGAGAATATCCGTAGTGGACGCCCGCCTCAAACAGCGTCTTGATGTCTGGAAGTTGCATATATTTTTTTAGTATGTCGTTTCCTGCACAAGGGCGCGTTATTGATAAAACCCTCGTTTGATCGCTTTCCTGACAGGGAAAGGACAGAATCCGGTAACCGGTTCTTTGCACAGAAAGACTCTGGCACTATACCAGGAAAAGTCTTGTTTATCAAGGGTTTCTAGAAAACGCCATTCTTTGCTTTTTGGGGCGGTTTCAGTATGATGTCCCTATGCGTCAGTCACACCTATTTACGAAAACCCGCAAGGAAGCGCCTTCTGATGAAGTTTCAAAGAACGCGCAATTGTTAATCAAGGCTGGTTTTATTCATAAAGAAATGGCAGGCATCTATGCTTTGTTGCCTCTGGGTCTACAGGTAGTAAATAAAATTGCAGCCATTATTCGCGAAGAGATGAATGCCGTTGGCGGATCAGAAATGCAATCAACTGCACTACAGCGAAAGGAAGTGTGGGATAAAACTCGATGGAGCGATGAAGTCGTGGATAATTGGTTCAAGACCGAATTAAAAAGCGGTGGAGAATTGGGGCTCGCTTTCACTCATGAAGAGCCTATGACCGCCATGATGAAAAGTTTCATCCACTCATACAAGGACCTTCCTGCATATCCGTATGATATCCGTACGGTGTTTCGCAATGAAATGCGCGCGAAATCAGGCATTATTCGCGGACGCGAATTTTTCTGGAAGGCGCTGTACTCATTTTCAAAAGACCAGGCTCAGCATGATGCATTTTATGCTGATATAACGACAGCGTATAAAAATGTTTATAATCGTGTTGGATTGGGATCAACGACATATATGACATTCGCATCAGGTGGAACGTTTTCAAAGTACTCGCACGAATTTCAAACTATCTGTGAAGCCGGAGAAGATATCATCTATATAAGCAAAGAAAAAAATATCGCCGTAAATAAGGAAGTCTACACTGACGAGGTACTGGCTGATCTTGGCTTGTCAAAAGATGAGTTGATCGAAGAAAAAGCAGTTGAAGTGGGGAACATCTTTTCGCTAGGTTATAAATTCTCTGAACCGCTGGAACTGATGTATATGGATCAGACAGGCAAGCCGTTGCCCGTATATATGGGTTCATACGGAATTGGCATTTCGCGATTGATGGGAGTTATTGTGGAGCAGTTTGCTGATGATAAGGGAATCGTATGGCCGGAAGCTGTTGCGCCATTCCGTGTGCATTTGATTGCTGTAGGGGATAGCATCGAAGTCGCAAAGCGATCCGGTGAATTGTATGCCCAGCTACAGGAAGCAAACATCGAAGTATTGTTTGATGATCGCGATATGGGAGCCGGTGCAAAATTTGCAGACAGCGATCTGATCGGTATTCCGTACCGTGTTGTTGTTTCTGATAAAACTATCGCAGCAGGAGGAGTCGAAATAAAGCGTCGCAGCGAGGATACGGTAACGATCGTTTCATATCCTGATCTTATGAAGCTTCTGAAATAATATGATCAAGCGTTTCGTACAATCATTTTCAAACGATATCGGCATTGACCTTGGAACGGCCAATACCTTGGTGTACGTGCGTGGACAAGGGGTAATCATCAACGAACCGTCTGTTGTTGCGATCAATAAAAAAACCGGACGTATCGTAGCGATTGGCGCAGAAGCAAAGGCGATGTTGGGACGCACTCCTGGACACATCGACGTGATCCGCCCATTGGTGGACGGCGTTATTTCTGATTTTGAAATTACCGAAGAAATGTTGTCGTATCTATTGAATAAGGTTGAACGTACCAAAAAAAGAATGTTCCGACCTCGTGTGGTGATCGGCGTTCCGTCGGGCGTAACCACCGTTGAAACGCGTGCTGTGTATGACGCAGCTCGCAGTGCAGGAGCGCGCGAAGTATTCATTATCGAAGAACCGCTTGCTGCAGCAATCGGCGTTGAGCTTCCAGTCCATGACCCTAACGGTTCAATGGTTATTGATATTGGCGGCGGAACCAGCGATATCGCCGTGATGTCATTGGGTGGTATCGTATTTTCAAAAAACGTAAAGGTAGCAGGCGATCGTTTCAACAGTGACATTATTCAATACATGCGTAATGAATTTAAATTGTTGATCGGCGAGAAAACCGCAGAAGAAATCAAAATGACGATTGGTACGGTGCTCGAAGGGGAACCAACTGAGGTTATTGTTCGTGGTCGCGATCTGGTAACAGGACTTCCGCGCGAGGTGATCGTCACTGACAGTGACGTGCGTGTAGCGCTGGAACACTCAATCAATATTTTGGTTGATGCTGTAAAGGAAGTGTTAGAAACGATTCCTCCAGAACTCCTCTCTGATATTATGCGTCGCGGTATTTATTTGACCGGCGGCGGTGCATTATTGCGGGGATTCGCAGGACTTGTCGAGCGCAACCTAAAGGTCCCTGTGCATATTGCAGATGAACCACTAATGGCAGTGGTGTATGGAACGGGAGCTGTGCTTGAAGACATTGAAAAATATAAGGACGTATTAATCGACGAACATGACGAGACATTATAAGCCGTTATATACTAAGCGCCGCAAGATCGCGGTCATTGCAGTTCCCATTGCATTGGTTTTGTTGGTACTATGCACTCCGCTGTTGTCGTTCCTATTAGGACCAGGTCATATTTTAGCGCGCCCATTCTGGTGGCTATCGCAATCGATTTCTGGAACTACGCATTCCGCAGGGCAGACATTGGCTTCAAAAAAATCACTGGTGCGTGAAGTAAATGATTTGCGCGCTGAAGTTGCGCGTTTGCAGGCAGTAGACGCGGAAAATCGATTTCTCCATGATGAGAATACCGAGTTACAGCGGCTATTTGATGTAACTCCGGTAACAAAACCAGCATTGCTTGCTCGTGTGTTGGTGCGTCCTCCGCAGACATGGTACGACTCGCTGGTGATTGACAAGGGAACCAATGATTTTATCCAGGTGGGAGACGATGCCTATGCGTACGGGACGGTACCTCTTGGCAAGGTTGTTTCTGTAACAGCGCATACGGCGATTGTGGAATTGTATTCAGCATCGGCGCGCACTACGGATGCAATTTTGATTCCCGGGAATATTCCTGTATCACTTGAAGGTCGTGGCAATTCCGCATTCCATTTTGAAGTCCATCGCGATGCCGCAGTTGATAATCAATCGACACTGGTTTTGCCTACTGGGGAATTGTTGGCAACCGTAAAAAATATTCAGTTTGATCCCCGGGATCCGTTCCGTTCAGTAAACGCGGTTGCGGCGGTTAATTTGCAGCATTTGCGTTTTATTACTATTTCTGTAGCAGCAAAGTAGTACTATGGTTTCTTTTGATATTATTGCGCGACACGGAAAGGCGCGCGCCGGTGTCATCCATACGCCGCATGGTGACATCCATACGCCATCATTCGTAACGGTCGGTACTAAGGCAACGGTAAAGGCTATTACTCCTGAACAGATCG
>CAYRNU010000033.1:0-6938 GCA_964425795.1 uncultured Candidatus Saccharibacteria bacterium
TTTTTTTGTTATTTACTTTTTCTTGGAAGTATTGGCAAACTGATGCGAGGATTTAACGCATGATATACTGCCCTATATGCAGGAACTGGTCAGCGAACTCAAGAAAGTTTTCGGAGGAACTATACGATTTGATGCTTCGACATTGGACGCGTATAGCACCGATTACAGTATTTTTTCAGTGCGACCACAGTTGGTGGTAACTCCTAAAAACGTAGACGATATAAAACAGCTCGTAAAATTTGTCGCTGACAAGAAAAAGATCTACCCAACGCTTTCGATTACCGCGCGTGCTGCCGGAACTGATATGAGCGGGGGACCTTTGAACCACTCAATTATTATGGATATGAAAATGCTCAGCGGGGTTCTGTCTGTTGATACTGAAAGGCGGGAAGCAGTGGTGCTGCCAGGAACCTATTATCGTGATTTTGAAAAAGCTTGCGCCGAGCACGGTTTGATTATGCCGGTATTTCCCGCATCAAAAGACCTATGCATGGTTGGAGGGATGGTTGCAAATAATGGAGCAGGAGAGAAGAGTCTGAAATACGGCCAGAACAAGGATTTTGTAAAAAAATTGAAAGTTATCCTGAGTGACGGCCAAGAGTATGAAATTATGCCCGTTGATGAAGCCGGACGACAGCAGCTCATGTTGCGTCATGATGCACTGGGAAAATTGGCGCGCGTTACCTGGCAGCTATTGCAGGAACATCGCGACAATATCATTGCGGCGCAACCAAAGACATCAAAAAATGCATCGGGATATTTGATTTGGGATGTATGGAACAGAGAGACGGGCATATTTGATCTGACAAAATTATTCGTAGGCGCGCAGGGAACCACTGGGTTCATTACTGAGATTACTTATGGATTGGTACCCGTTGAAACCGAATCAGTATTGCTGGTGACATTTGTAAAAGACATTGAATTAATTCCGCAGCTGGTAACCGAACTAAAAAAGTCTGATCTTGAAACATTGGAAATGTACGATGACCATACATTTAAATTCGCGGTAAAGTTTTTCCCGGATTTCTTGAAGAAACGCGGTCCTATTGCAGCGCTCCGCTTTGCAATAGGATTCCTGCCCGAAATTTGGATGACTCTACGCGGCGGCGTTCCAAAATTTATTTTCCTTTCGGAGTTTGTAGGAAATGACCGTGTTGCATTAATGCGCGAGGCGAATGATGCACTTGAACGCATCAGTGGTATTCCGGTAAAGAATAGAGTGATTACTAATCCGCGCGAACGCGACAAGTATTTTGAAATACGCCATGAGAGCTTCAAGCTCCTGACTGATCACTCAAAGAAATTGCGCACTGCTCCTTTTATCGATGATGTGATCGTTGATCCGAAACATTTTCCGGAGTACTTGCCACAGCTGACTGCATTACTGGATAAGTACGGATTGATGTATACGATCGTGGGTCATATCGGTAACGGAAATCTGCACGTGATCCCGTTGATGAATTTTAATGATCCGAAAACAAAGGAGGTCATTATGGAACTGTCCCCAAAAGTGTACGATTTGGTTGCACGATATGACGGTTCATTGACGGCAGAGCACAATGACGGCATCGTACGTACTCCGTATCTGTCACGTATATTTAATTCAGGGATGATTGAAATTTTTAATGAAATCAAGGTAACAGCTGATCCGCTACGGATATTCAATCCCGGTAAAAAAGTACAGGGAACCGAGGCTGATATGGAAGCAGCAATTCACATCAAGAGTTAGTGTTTTAATAGAGAAAAAAGTATAATAAACGCATGTCTATACATACTTCGCGAAAGGGTAAGGTAGCTCTGGTGTTTTTATTGGGAACTCTATTGTTTGGATATGGCGCATTTACTGCGTTTGCGGTACCTCCTGTTTCTCCGTATGCACCGGGAGCGGTACTTGATCCGGCATGTGCGCCGGGATCACCAAATTGTACTGTTAAGGTTTGGTATGATCTGTTTGCTGAGAATTTCTCAGGTACGTATTTGGTAGCGGCTCCTAACGCCAGCGGTAGTAATGCGATAGCCTTAGGTGATGGCAGTGTTTCTTCTGGAATAAACTCGATTGCCATCGGTAACGGAGTAACTGCATCAGGGGACTTTTCTATGGCCTTTGGTGATAACAGCAGTGCAACCAACGATGATGCGGTGGTGATGGGTGTGGGCTCAACTGCCTCGGGTGATACTGCCTTTGCTTTTGGTAATACAACTCTTGCATCTGGCGATTTTTCTTTCGCTCTTGGTAATGGAGCGGTTGCTTCAAATACTAATGCTGTTGCTTTGGGAGGTCCTAATACCGGATTTGGTTTGCCAGGACCTCAGGCGACCGGTGAAAACTCACTTGCATCAGGTCCCGGAGCGGTCGCTTCTGCGCTGGGCTCGGTTGCCTTTATGAGTGGTACTGCAAGCGGTATTTCGTCATTTGCTTTTGGAAACGTCGAAGCGGCAGGACTCCTCAGTTTTGCGATGGGGGGAGGAACTGCGCCAGATGCGCAGGGTGACTATTCATTCTTCTTCGGTAACGGCGGTGAAGCTACAGGAAACGAAGCTATTACATTTAGCGGTGTTTCTAGTGGCGACTATTCATTCTCTGTTTTTGGTAATGCAACAGGTGAGGGGGCCGTTGCTATGGGAACCAGCAGTGTAGTTCCATTTGCGAATGCCCCGCAAGCATCAGGTGATCATTCATTTGCTGCAAATAGCGGTTCTGTTGCGTCAGGTGATTTTGCTACTGCGTTTGGGATAAGTACCGCATCAGGACTTGCAGCTATGACATGGGGTGATTCTAATACCGCATCAAATCAGAGTGCTACTGCGTTTGGTTCTGAAACTACAGCGTCAGGGCAGTCAGCAGTATCGTGGGGTTTCCAAACGGATGCTACTGGACTTCGTGCAACAGCATGGGGTGATCAAACATTAGCTTCTGCTATTCGCGCTACTGCATTCGGCCAGGGTACTACTGCGTCAAATGATAATGCTACTGCATTCGGCCAAGGCTCTATAGCATCAGGAACGCGATCAACCGCTTTTGGTAATTTAAGTAGTGCTACAGGTGATACAGCCACTGCGTTCGGTTGGGTAACGTCAGCGCCGTCGTTAGGTGAAGTAGCCGTGGGTGTATTTACTACTGCATACACGCCAGATAGCACTGTTACTCCAGATCCTGATGATCGTGCTTTCGTTGTTGGTAACGGTGTTGGTATTGGTAGTGAGTCTGATGCCTTCACTATTTTGAAAAGCGGAAAGGTAGGTATTGATATCGATAATTTTGAAGATCCCGTGAATCAGATTCTTCCCATAACAGCAAAGCTGCAGGTAAGCGGTGACATAGCGGCATCGGGCGTGGTGTATGCAAACAACGTCGCGCTTACTTCTGATGAACGCTATAAGGAAAATATTGAAAACATTACTTTCGGACTTGATACGGTTTTAGATCTGCGTCCCGTGGCATATGATATGCGCCGTGATGGTTCTCATCAGTTTGGTTTCATTGCTCAGGAAATACAAGACCAACTGCCTGATTTGGTATATGAAAATGAATATCTGTCTTTGAACTACATCGGTATTATTCCAGTTCTTACGAAAGCAATTCAGGAATTGAACGACAAGGTAAACATGGTATCAGCGGGAACTGTAACAGGTACAAGTTTTGGTGAATTATTTATCGACATACTGCATGCAAATCG
Organism: uncultured Candidatus Saccharibacteria bacterium; assembly: GCA_964425795.1. Classification (GTDB taxonomy): domain Bacteria; phylum Patescibacteriota; class Minisyncoccia; order Phycocordibacterales; family UBA1006; genus CAYRNU01. The sequence continues at coordinate 3,678 of CAYRNU010000033.1, forward strand.
CGTCGAGACACAGGAATTCTGTATCGATGGTACCTGTATCGGAGGAGATGAGTTCCGTCAGTTATTGGATAATAATGATATTGACGCTGGCGCTCTTGATGAGGGTGATGACGAGAGCGAGGTTCCTGCTGCAGACGACGTTCCTCCTGAATCAGGGGAGAATCCCGTTCCGGACCCGGCACCAATACCTCCTTCAGAACCCACTCCTGATCCATCTCCAGAGCCTGCGGTATAAGCTCTCTAGACCATAATTTTATCTCTAATCAAGTCGTTTTCTAGGCTAAAATATGGTACACTAAAAGCAGCTCACAAGGCTGTTTTTCTTTTGTTTCTATGGCTAAAACTCCTGATAAAAAAACATACAGCGCTAAAGACATTTCCGTTTTGGAAGGTCTTGATCCTGTGCGCAAGCGCCCGGGAATGTATATCGGATCTACTGGTCCAGATGGGCTACATCACCTCATCTGGGAAATTTTTGACAACTCTCGCGACGAAGCGATGGGTGGTCATGCTGATCATATTGAAGTGTCATTGTTGCCAAATAATTACATTCGCGTCGTAGACAACGGACGTGGTATTCCGACGGACGTGCATCCAAAGACGAAAGTTTCAGCGCTTGAAATGGTAATGACAGTGCTCCATGCTGGAGGTAAATTCGGCGGAGAAGATTCCGGATATAAAGTGTCTGGAGGATTGCACGGTGTGGGTGCATCTGTGGTAAACGCCCTGTCTACTCATACTCAGGTAAAAGTTCATCGCGAAGGCGCGGTGTTCATGCAGGAATATGAACGCGGCAAGAAAAAGGCAGCAGTAAAAAAAATCGGCAAGTCTGATACGAATGGAACGATTGTAATGTTCCAGCCCGATCCTGAAATTTTCAATGAAATCAAGTTCAGTTGGCAGCGTGTCATTCACCATTTGCGCGATCAGGCGTACTTGGTAAAGAAATTGCGTATCAGTATTATTGATGCGCGTGATTACAAGGATGCTATCAAATTAGATGACTGCGTGTATTTGAAAGAGCTGCAGTTGGAAGTTCCGAGCGTCTCATATTATTTTGAAGGAGGACTAATATCGATGATTCGACAGCTGAACAGCAGTCAGACGCCCGTACAGTCAAATATTTTTTATATCGAGAAAGAAATCGATGATATTACCGTTGAAGTATCACTTCAGTATGTTGATGATATTTCTCCGCGTATCGTAGCATTCGCCAACAACATCCATACGCCAGAAGGAGGAATGCATTTGACCGGTTTCAAAACCGCATTGACTCGATTGCTCAATAATTATAACAAAAAGAATAAAATCCTTTCTGAAAAAGACGGAAGCTTTACTGGTGATGACGTATTGGAAGGATTGACTGCTGTTGTTTCGGTAAAGATGCCTGAAATCCAGTTTGAAGGCCAAACCAAGGCAAAGCTTGGTAGTCCCGAAGCTCGTGGAGCAGTAGAAACTGTCTTTGGTGATGCATTCAGCGAATTCTTGGAAGAAAACCCAGATGACGCAAAGGCAATAATTCGAAAGATCCTATTGGCGCTTCGTGCTCGTCAGGCAGCAAAGGCGGCAAAGGATTCAATCTTGCGAAAGGGAGCACTGGAAGGCTTTACGCTTCCCGGAAAATTGGCCGACTGTCAGACAAAAGATCCTGATGAAGCAGAACTGTTTATCGTAGAGGGAGACTCGGCGGGAGGTTCGGGCAAACAGGGACGCGACCGACGCACTCAGGCTATTTTACCTTTGAAGGGAAAGCCGCTGAACGTAGAGCGTGCGCGACTCGATAAGATTATCGGATCGACTGAAATCAAGAATATGATCATTGCTCTTGGAACATCTATTGGCGAGACATTCGATTTGGAAAAAATCCGTTACAAAAAGATCATCATTGCAACCGATGCCGATGTTGACGGTGCCCACATTCGAACATTATTACTGACGTTGTTCTATCGCTATTTCCGTCCGGTTATCGATGCGGGATATGTCTATATCGCTCAGCCGCCGTTGTACAAGATCAAGAAGGGAAAAGAGATCGTATATGCGTTCTCTGATGACGAAAAACAGCGAATTATCGAGTCTATGGGTGGCGAGGTGGCGCAAGCCGATGATGCGCCTTCTGAAAATGAAGAAGCTGAAGAGACAGAAAAGAAGAAAAGCGGAAAGATTTCGATTCAGCGATACAAGGGATTGGGAGAAATGAACCCTGAAGAATTGAATGAAACCACAATGGATATCAAGAAACGCATTTTGAAGCAGGTGACTGTCGAAGATGCGCAGGAAGCCGATAAAGTATTTGACGTGTTGATGGGAACCGACGTTCCATCGCGCAAGAGCTTTATTCAGACCAATGCAAAGCTTGCGAATATTGATATTTAAATGAGCAACAAAAAAACACCAATTGGTGTTTTTTTGTTGCAAATTATTTTGCTAATTCTTTCTTTACCAGTTCTTTTAGTTCGCGGATATTATTTTCCTTTTCGGCAAGGGTATTCTTCCAGAAAATTCGTTCTTCTTCTGATGCAGCCTAGTCGATGTAATGTTTTTCAATGCGCCATACGCTTTTTGCGTCTTCGGTCAGCTGGTTCATCATGTTGTACAAATTATTTGCTTTCATGGGTGTATTGAATTAAATGGCTGCTATAATTTCAGTATAGCATCGCTTGCTCGCGCGGAAATTTCTTTTAGGATTGCGCTTGTGAATTCGTCTTTTGGCAACTGAATTTTCATTTCATTTCTGCCTTCGATCGTTAGAATTCCGCTGTCTTTTTCCTTGTCACCAATAACGACGAGATATGGAATGCGCATAGTCTTGCCTAGGCGAATACGCTTGCCTAGTGATTCATTTTGATCAAAAAGATCTGCGCGGATGCCGGCCTGGCGTAATTCCTGCGCAATGGTTGCGGCATAATCACCGTGATGATCTCCGGATACTGGAAGAATGGCAACCTGAACGGGAGCGAGCCATGTAGGGAAGTGTCCGCCGAAGTGTTCGATCATAACGCCCATGAACCGTTCCAATGATCCGCTGATCGCGCGATGGATAACCACCGGGCGTTCTTTTTCTCCCTTTTCGTTCACAAATGACAAATCAAAGCGTTCGGGTAGATTGAAGTCGCATTGAATGGTCGAAAGCTGGTGTTCTCGCCCAATCGCGTCTTTGAACATAAAGTCCAGTTTTGGTCCATAGAATGCAGCTTCACCTGGTCCTTCAAAATAAGGAAGGTTTTCTTCTTCGCATACTTGTTTCAATGCCGATTCTGCAGC
>CAYRNU010000034.1:0-6822 GCA_964425795.1 uncultured Candidatus Saccharibacteria bacterium
GAATCATGGCTGGAATTATAGGGTTTGCTGTTATTGCGCTTTTCCTTATTCTGATATACCGATTGCCTGGAGTTCTGGCATCAATCGCATTGCTTATGTACGCGGTTATTGTTCTTGCAATATTCAAGTATTTGCCGGTTACATTAACTTCTGCCGGTATTGCCGGATTCATTATTTCTATTGGTGTCGCGGTTGATGGTAATATTCTTATTTTTGAACGCATGAAGGAGGAAATGCACAAAGGCAAGAATCTTCCCGAGGCGATCAAAGCAGGATTCTCTCGCGCGTGGTTCTCAATCCGTGACTCAAATCTATCAAGCATCATTTCAGCTGTCGTACTGTTCTGGTTTGGATCGTCTCTGATCAAGGGCTTTGCGCTGACACTGGGAATCGGTGTGATTGTTTCAATGCTTTCTGCTATTGCCATCAGTCGTATTCTGCTGATCGCTGTAAATGGAAAAGGTAATAACAAATTAATGCGCATCCTGTACAGCTCAGGATTGTCACGATAATACGCGTATGTTCATCATCAAAAACAAATTCATTTTTCTTTCGATCTCAGCGGCGCTATTGGTTGCAGCTCTTGTTGCAATTGCAATCAAGGGATTCAATATTGGCATTGAGTTTACTGGAGGATCAGTATTGGAAGTGGGATATGTAACACGACCTGAGGCTGGTGTAATTCAAAATACATTAGAGCAGAATGGCTTTGATGCAAAGGTTCAGTACTTTGGCGACGATAGTGTTGTCATTCGAACGCACAATCTTTCTGAATCTGAACGCGAAGCACTGCTTACATCGCTTGCTATCGATGGACAGACTCCCATTGAAAAGCGTTTCAATTCTGTAGGTCCATCGATCGGACGGGAACTCCGCTCAAAAGCATTCGTTGCTATCGGATTGGTATTGTTGACCACCATTATCTTTATCGCTTATGCATTCCGCAAGGTATCAAAGCCGGTATCGTCATGGAAGTACGGTATTGTTGCTATCATTACATTGTTCCACGATATTGTAATTCCTGCCGGAATCTTTGCATTCTTGGGATTGGAAGTCGATTCATTGTTCATCGTAGGTATTCTTTCGATTCTCGGACTATCGATTAATGACACTATTGTGGTATTCGATCGAATCCGTGAAAATCTACGCGCTAACATGGATGCTAGAAAGGAAGAATCATTTGATAGCGTCGTCGGCACCAGTCTGCGTCAGACGGTTGTTCGATCGTTCAATACTTCGTTTACGCTTATTTTGGTGTTAGCGGTACTGTATGTGGTAGGCCCTGAGTCAACCAAAAACCTGGCGCTGGTGTTGGGATTGGGTATGTTCTTTGGAACGTATTCTTCAATCTGCGTCGCGAGCCCATTGCTGGCATTGTTGGGAGGTAAAAAAGTTGCAAAATAAGCTATACTGGTATTTATTTATGGCAATGGAATCTCTGGGAAAACTTTTTGGAAGCATGGCTCGTATCAAATTGATGCGCCTATTCCTGTTTCATCCAGGAGAATCATACCCGGCTGGTGAGCTCCAAAAGCGCACGCGCGTGCCTATGGATTCCTTAAAAAAGGAACTCGTACTGCTCGCATCAATTGGATTTCTCAAAAAGAAATTGGCAAAAACTGAATTGAAGTCGGGCAAGAAAAAGAATGTTCCCGGATATGCGCTCAATGAGTCATTTCTATTGGCAGATGCGATGCGGAATCTTTTGATCAATTCAGAATTGGTGGGAAGCCGTGATATTGCATCGCGATTTCAATCTGCCGGCCGTGTAAAGCTGTTGGTATTAGGCGGTATATTTGCGCAAGACGATCGTGGGGTTGCTGACATTGTGTTGGTTGGCGATCGCTTTACCAAAACAGGCATTGAAAAAGTGATTGCAGTACTTGAATCTGAAGTGGGTAAGGAATTGCGATATGTCGTCTTTACTCCAGAAGAATTTGAATATCGTATGTCAATGTACGACAGTTTCCTTCGCCAAGTATTGGCAGCGCCTCATGAAAAGGTGATCAACACACTAGGAGACGTGTTGCTTGTCTAATAATTTTCCACAGTAACGGGGCGCAATGCCTCGTTTGTGGTATAATTGGAATCAAGCATGTGCACGGGTCAACGTGCCACCATGCGGAAGTTTTTTAGTAATAAAAGTGAAGTTTCTTCACACTGTATACACATTCCTTATGATGGTAACGCAATCATGGAGCGCAGTACTACTTTCATCTCTTCAGAATCTCTGGATAGGTGTAGTAGCATTCCTTCCAAAACTTATCCTTGCGGTAGTAATCTTCCTTATCGGATGGCTTATCGCATCGCTCATTGAAAAGGCGCTTCGCCAGATCATTGACGCGGTAAAGATCGATGCATTGCTACGAAAGACTGGCATCCACGATACTCTTGCAAAAGGCGGTATTCGTTTCAGCACCAGCGCGTTCATTGCTGGTTTGGTAAAGTGGTTCTTTGTAATCGTATTCTTGGTTGCAGCGCTTGATGTTATTGGTCTTTCACAGGTTAACTTGTTCCTTCGTGAAGTAGTACTGGGCTACCTACCAAACGTAGTTGTAGCAGCATTAGTACTTCTTGTTGGATCAGTTCTTGCTGAAACCGTGGGTCGCCTAGTTTCAGGCAGCGCACGTATGGCAGAAGTTCGTTCAGCAGGATTCCTAGGAACTGTTGCAAAGTGGGCAATTTGGATTTTCACCATCTTGATCGCATTGTCACAGCTGGGCATCGCAGCTCAGTTGATCCAGACATTGTTCATCGGAGTAGTTGCAATGTTTGCACTAGCCGGAGGACTAGCGTTTGGTTTGGGCGGCAAGGATGCAGCGTCACGTATTGTTGAAAAAATGCGCGAAGCTATGTCATCACGCGGCTAAATCATAGTATTTTCTTTTTACAAAACTCCACAGTAATGTGGAGTTTTGTTGTATTGACAATTTGTATATATTAGGTATTATTTGTAAAAAAATAACTACATATGGATAGAGAATTAATAACATTAGAACAGTTGGTTTTACTGAAAGATGGCACATTAGGTCAGATCCGAAATGTACGCCCCGTATCTCCCGAACAAAAAGAAACTAAAATGTATGAGGTGTACGTCTTTGAAACCGGCAAGATGATACGTGAAATCATTGAAGGTTCCGAAGTAGATCAAGGGATTGAGCCCATTCTTCCTGGGAATGCCATTCGTCACTTGGTAGATAAAATGGGTGAGGTGGACGCCGAGATTGAACATGCGCTTAACCCTCTGAAAAAACAACGCCAGGTATTATTGGAATCAATGCTGGTTGTTTCAAAAATTGATGACAAGACCAAGCTAAGGTAATTCCGTGCTAATTTTAAGCCCTTCCATGTGGAGGGCTTTTTGACAAAAAGGGGCTTTTTTGGTACAGTACTCCAGTCGTCATATATGGCGGCTGATATGGTGAATCCGTGTCTACAAGCATTATTTCCTCAAGGAAATCATACTTCTAAACACGAACAGATATTCCCATATTGATTATAAAGTTTAAGCACAGAAACTATGGCAAAAACATCAGTTATTGCGCGCTCGAACAAGGAACCAAAGTTCTCAACCCGAGCCACCAATCGCTGTTTCCGTTGCGGGCGAAAGCACGGATACATGAGAGATTTCGGTCTCTGCCGTATTTGTTTCCGCGAACTTGCAAGCGAAGGTAAAATCCCTGGCGTGCGCAAGTCTTCTTGGTAAAAATATGGATCAGATTGCAAACATGCTGATCAGCTTGAAGCACGGAGGAATCGCTGGCAAAAAGTCAGTTGTCGTTCCTTACTCGGGCTACAAAGCTTCGATCGCAAAGGTATTATTCGAAAAAGGATATATTTCATCATATGAACGAAAGGATCGCGAAAAAGGCGACCTATTGGAATTGGGCGTGAAATATACTAATGATAACGAACCACGCGTAAGCGGGGTGAAGCGCGTTTCAAAGTCTTCACGTCGCGTATACATGCCGGTAAAAAACATCCGTCCTCTAAAGTTCGGATTCGGTATGACGGTTCTCTCCACACCCAAGGGCGTGTTGTCTTCTGAAGACGCTCGAAAGGAACAGGTCGGTGGCGAGGTATTGTTCGAAATCTGGTAACATTTATGTCACGACTAGCAAAACAACCAATTCAGATTCCGGCAGGCGTAACCGCAAGCTTGGAGAAGGGCGTATTTTCAGTAAAAGGTCCTAAGGGCGAGCTTACTCGTACTTTCAAGGAGGGTGATATCAAGATGGCTATCGAAGACAATGCGGTAGTAGTCACTGCCCGAACTATGGATAACGTATTCGTTCGTTCATTGTTGGGTACGTACGCATCGCATATCCGTAACATGCTTGAGGGTGTAACCAAGGGATTCGAAAAGAAATTGATCCTAGAAGGAGTTGGATACAAGTCTGCCGTTAACGGTACGAAGCTTGATCTTGCTCTTGGATTCTCTCATCCGGTAAATCTAGATATTCCTGCAGGTTTGACTGTAACCGCTGAAAAGAACATCGTTACCGTAACCGGTGCCGACAAGGAAGCAGTAGGTGCTTTCACTGCATACGTTCGCGGATTGAAGAAGCCAGAACCCTACAAAGGTAAAGGTTTCCGATACAGCGACGAAATTATCCGACGCAAGCAGGGCAAGAAGTCTGTCTAATCTTTTAACGTATGAAATCAATCACATCAAAAAAGAAAGACCAGTTGACACGCCGTCATGCGCGTATTCGATCACAGATCAGTGGTACTGCAGAACGCCCTCGTTTGGCAGTCTTTCGTTCAAACAAATTCATCTATGCTCAGCTTATTGATGATGTTGCACAGACAACGTTAGCAACTGCAACCGATGCAAAGATGGATAAGGGAACCAAATCAGAACGCTCAGCGCTTGTTGGAGCTGACATTGCAAAAAAAGCGCAGGGAAAAAATATTACCAACGTGGTCTTTGATCGTGGAGGCTTTGCTTACACCGGTCGCGTAAAGGCGCTGGCAGATGCAGCACGCAACGCAGGACTTAACTTCTAAATAAATCGTATGTCTGAAAATACAACAGCAGCTCCTGCATCTGCAGCAGTTGCAAACGGACGACCCGCAGGCGCACGCCGACCTTATCAGGGAGGCGCACGCCAAGGCCAGGGCGATGGACGTGGACCACGCCGAGATGGGCGCCGCCCAGGACCTCGACGCGAAGAACGCGCAGCTCCTGAATTCCAGCAGAAAATTATCGACATCCGTCGCGTAACCCGTGTGGTTGCCGGAGGACGCCGATTTGCATTCTCAGTTGCTATGGCAATCGGAGACAAGAACGGTCGCGTAGGTGTGGGTCTTGGAAAAGCAACCGACACATCGCTTGCGATCCAGAAAGCATTTAACGCCGCAAAGAAAAGCATGATTCGCGTCAAGATGACTGATACCAAATCAATTGCACATGATAGTACCGTAAAGTATTCATCAGCACAGCTGATGATCATGCCAAACGGAGGTCGTGGATTGGTTGCGGGATCATCTCTTCGCAACGTACTTGAGCTTGCCGGCATTACTGATGTTACTGCAAAGGTAAACTCAGGCAGCAAGAACAAGTTAAACATCGCGCGCGCTGCGATCAAGGCTCTGACTCCGTTCGCGGACAAGTCTTTTGATCCTCGCAAGCAGGTCGAAAAACGCGAAAGCTTTACCCAGGGTGAGAAACGATAATATAGAAATATATGCAATTTCACGAACTTAAAAAAGAAACACCAAACAAGAAAGCAAAATTGGTTGGTCGTGGAGGAACCCGCGGAAAGACTTCTGGTCGCGGACATAAGGGTCAGAAGGCTCACGGTGGACACGGTATTCGTCAGCACATGAAGGATATCATCAAGAAGTTTCCAAAGCTTCGCGGTCGCGGAAAGAACAGCAACAAGAGCATCAATGCGGACAACATCGCGGTGAATCTTGAAGTTATCGAATCAGCTTTTTCAGCAGGTGAAACCGTCTCGATGGTTACCTTGATGGAAAAGGGAATTATTAAGAATCCTCGAGCTATGGAGGTAAAAATCCTTGGCAACGGCGAGCTTACCAAGAAACTATCATTCCAGGGTGTCATCATTTCAGCGTCAGCATTGGAAAAAATCCAGAAAACAGGAGGCACTATTGCCTAATGGTATACTGATACGATATGAAAAACTTTATTCACAAGGTAAAAATTGTTCTGAAGGAAAAGGCACTACGCAAGCGTATCCTGTTCGTTCTAGGTATCTTTATCGTATTCCGATTGCTTTCAGCAATTCCTGTTCCCGGTATTAGTACATTCGAACTGCAGCAGTTCCTTTCAAGCAACCAATTCTTCGGATTCCTCAATCTGTTTTCAGGAGGAGGTCTGTCACAGTTGTCATTGGTGATGCTGGGAGTCGGTCCGTACATCACCGCTTCGATTGTCATGCAGTTGTTGACTATTATGTCACCACGCTTGAAGGCTATGTATCAGGAAGAAGGGGAAATCGGCCGCAAGAAATTCAACCGATACTCACGATTCCTAACATTGCCTATCGCGGCAGTACAGGGCGCATCGCTATTGACTGTGCTTGCACGTCAGGGAGTGATTGTTAACGCTGACGCTCTAACAATTGCGTTTTACGCCGTTATGGTAGTAGCAGGTTCATACCTTGCTATGTGGTTAGGAGAATTGATTAGCGAATATGGGATCGGTAACGGTCTATCAGTCATTATTTTTGCTGGTATTGTTGCTGGTATTCCAAACTCAGTTAATCAGCTGGTATTCCTTTACGATCCAAGCCAGTTGCCTGCATATATTGCATTCATTGCGGTAACCTTGTTGGTAATTGTCGCGGTCGTATT
>CAYRNU010000035.1:0-6233 GCA_964425795.1 uncultured Candidatus Saccharibacteria bacterium
GTGCGTCAAGGAACGTGGAATCATATTGTTACCGGGTTGCTGTGCGGCATGTTGTTCATCGGTTCGGTTCTCTATGGGAGCATTCGTGGTCTCCATGCGCGCGACGAGATGTTGGCAATGCACGCGGGTGAAACGCTGACGATAGTGGGAACTGTAGTCAGTGATCCTGAAACTAAAGGAACGCGCGAGCGATTCGTGATGCGCATCAATCGCGCAACTATTCATGATGGAAATATGTTGGTTCATGATAAGGCAACTGTTTCTGTTCCGCGCTATCCCGGAGTCGCGTATGGCGATCGCATAGAACTCACAGTATCCCTTGAAGTTCCCGAGCCGTTCGATACGGAATACGGGCGCACGTTTGCATACGACAATTATCTGCGATCACAGGGAATCGGTTATACGGTTTTTGCGGAAGAGTTTGGGTTGATAGAAAAAGAAACAGCATCGCCAATTACATCTGCATTATTAAAAACAAAACATGCATTATTGAATTCAATTCGCCGTGTCATGCACGAACCATTTGGTAGTGTTGCGGCTGCGATGGTCTTTGGTGAAAAAAGCGGCATTCCAGAAAAATTACAAACGCAATTTCAGCAAAGCGGATTGATTCACATCATGGTGCTTTCGGGTTACAACATTACGATCATTGCAGTTGCGCTGTTGGCGATGACGCGGCCACTGGGGCGTAAGTTTGGAATTGCAGTCAGTGCAATCGCTATCATTGCATTTTTATTAATGACGGGGCTGACGCCAACATCGACTCGTGCTGGGATCATGGGCGGTATCGGATTATTGGCGCTCGGAACATTTCGACGAAGCGATCCGTTGCGTGCATTGTTTTTGGCAGGAGCGGTGATGGCAATCATAAATCCATTTCTAGTATTGGATAGCGTTTCGTTTCAGCTGTCATTTTTGGCGACCATAGGACTGATTCTATTTACGCCACTCTTAACCTTTGTAAAAATCCCGGAGCGGTTTGGATTGCGTGAAACGATTGCATCTACTCTTGCTACACAAATCGCAGTATTGCCGCTATTGCTAGGAAGTGTCGGCATGTTATCGTTCGTCGGTATTGTTGCAAACCTATTCGTAGTACCGATGGTCCCATTCATTATGTTGCTTACAGCCATTACTGCTGTGATGGGAATTGTCTTTGTGCCGATCGCGTCCGTTTTTGGATATGTAACAGAATTGTTGACGCGTTTCGTTGTGTGGGTCGTCGAACAATCCAGTCTGATACAAGTGATTTCATTTGCTGATATTTCTCCCATTGTTGGTTATGTAATCGGATTGGCTGCTTCTATTGTCATCGTGGTTGCCTTATATATTTTGCGAAAGCGCGGTTTGATATACTGATGGCTATGATGAAAAAGCAGACAGCAATTCTAGTATTCCTGTGTTGTATTCTTCTTGCTGTGATTTTCTTTGGCGGTAAAGCTTCATTTTCAAGTGTTGCATCAGAACCTTTATCCATTTCATTTTTGGATGTTGGACAGGGCGACAGCATTTTCATAGAAACGCCTACCGGCAATCAGATATTGATAGACGGCGGACCTGATGATGCAGTGCTGGCGGAATTGGGACGCATGATGCCGATAGGCGATCGCAGTATCGATATGGTCATTGCAACACATCCAGATGCAGACCATATTGCAGGATTAGTTTCAGTGCTCCAGCGATATGATGTCGAAGCATTTGTTGATCCGGGAGTTGAAGCAAATACCGCGGTATACCGAGAACTTATGCAAACAGTAGAATCCCGGGTACCGCGATATATAACTACATCTATTGGCGATCGTATAGTTTCAGACGATGGTGCAGTGTTGGATGTACTAGCTCCATACAGGATCAGCGATGATGATACCAATAGCAATTCAGTTGTCACGCGTTTGTCGTATGGAAATCTTTCGGTAATGCTGACAGGGGATACAACAAGCGAAATAGAACAGCAGCTGACACGATGGTATGGCAATCAATTGGAAAGCGAGATTTTGAAAGCAGGACATCATGGATCAAAAACTTCTACCGATCGGGAATTTGTAAAAGCAGTACATCCGATCGCAGGAATTATCTCGGCGGGCAAGAATAACCGATATGGACATCCTGCGCCTGTGGTTTTGGAAATCTTGGAACAGGCGCAGATGCAAATTATAGGAACGTATGATGAGGGAACCATTACATTCTATAGCGATGGGGTTGGTATTTGGAGATAATAAAAACCTCCCGAATCGGGAGGTTTTTATTATGAAATCATTCCTGCTTTCTTTAGAGTTGCATATGCACCGTTCTTTTTGATGGTGCGCAATCCCTTGGTAGAGATTTCCATGGCGATCGTCGCTCCGATTTCAGGAACGTAGATCTTTTTCTTCTGCAGGTTAGGGTATCGGCGTCGGGTGCCACAAGGGTTGAACTCGGTAGCACGCGTACGGTTACTGTACGATCCGCCGACCTGTGAAGACTTATTGGTGATTGGACATGTTTTAGCCATATATTTGTATGCAAGCGATAGTACCATATAATGGAATCTATGCAAGCTTTTTTCAGCCGTAATTAATTCTATGGACACGACCACACTTATTTTCTCCATTATTGTGCTTATTTTCTCGGTAATCGTTCATGAGGTCGCCCATGGCTATGCTGCCGAATGGCAAGGCGACCCCACGCCCCGTGCCCAAAAGCGACTGACTCTTAATCCTGTTCCTCATCTAGATATTATGGGTTCGATCATTCTGCCGTTATTATTGGTTGTTTCGGGGGCGGGATTCATTATTGGATGGGCAAAACCGGTACAGTTTAATCCGACGTATTTTCGCAACAAACATTGGGGGCCGGTCCTAGTTGCCTTGGCCGGTCCTTTGGTAAATATTATCGTTGCCGTGTTGATGGCGATAGTGATACGTTTTGTTCCACTTTCCTCTGGTTTTATGACTATTGCGGGGACCGTCGTGTATATCAACTTGCTGTTGGCCGTATTCAATCTTATTCCTATACCGCCGCTTGATGGGCACCATATATTATTTGCAGTATTGCCTCGCGGTAGTGAACGCATCAAGCATTTTATGACTCGGTACAGCATTGTCTTTTTTTTACTCGTCGTGTTCTTCCTGTGGAAATACATACAACCGATCATCAATTTCTTGTATACTGTTCTTATATCCTAACCGCACCTTTATCTATGTCACTACGCTTTTTGAAACGCACCGCAGTTCTCGCAGTATTCTCAATGATTGTATTGCTTGCCGTAGCGCGTCCCGTATCTGCATCGGTTGGCACGATTGATCCAGGTAGCACCGGTGACGATACTGCGCAGTTTGAAAATGCCAGCTACGGTGCGGTGAATTTCAAGCCAACATTAGGAACCCCTATTACGGTGACCGACACAGCGATTACTGGTAATGCGTGGGGAGATTATGTCGGATGGATTAATATGAATCCTATCAACGGTGGGGTCACCAATACCTGCAACGGAGATTTGGGCGGCTATGCCTGGGGCGAGAATACAGGTTGGATCAATTTTGCGCCAACTCTCGGAGGCGTTTCAATTTCTCCTACGACTGGAGAGTTTTCTGGAAATGCGTGGAGCGAAAATATGGGCTGGATTGAATTTAGCTGTCCTGGCGTCGGATGCGTGCGCACTGACTGGAGTGGTTGTACAACGCCTCCAGCGGGCGGTGGATCAAGTTCAGGCGGTGTATCTACGGCGCCTGCGTGTTCGATCAATGCTGCTCCTGCTACCGTTAGTGGAGGAAATTCTACTGCGTTGAGCTGGAATACAAACATCGGTGTACTTACCAGCGCAACTATCTATTCAACAGCTACAGGAAATACGGCATATCCTACCACTACGAATGGAAGCGTGTTTGCTACTCCTCCACTGACTACAACCTACATAGCTACATTTAGCGGTACTTTTCCTTCAGGAACTGCAACGTGTAGCGTAACGGTTACTGTAGATGATCTTATCGTTCCGCCGCCAATTGATCCTATATTGCCTGTTGATCCAGTGCTTCCCGTTGATCCGACTCTGCCTATTGATCCTACAACTATTCCTGATCCGGGAGCTCCAGGAATGCCTGATATTCCCACGCTTCCCAACAATCAGCCACTGCCGTTGCCTGGGGATGAATTTGCGTGTACGGGAGATGACTGTGTAACCAATGCACCGTTGTTTAACTTTAATATTTCTCCATCGCTTGTATCAAGTGATGCTCTGCGTGCAGTCGCGATTGCAGCGCTGGTACTTACGGCAATTACTAATTTGCCGGGAATGATTTTCAGATTGCAAAATCTCTTCCTTGCATGGCTCGGATTCAAAAAGCGCCGTCGCAGTTGGGGAGTGGTGTATGATAGTCATACCAAGCAGCCCCTTGATCCTGCATATGTGGTTCTATCTGACGTACAGGGCAACGAGGTCGCATCATCGATTACCGATCTGGATGGGCGATATGGATTCTTGGTGCCTCCTGGTATCTATCGCATAAATGCTGGCAAGACCAATTATCAATTCCCATCCGTAATGCTAGCCGGACGACAAAAAGACGAATTGTATGACAATTTGTACTTTGGAGGGGAGATCGAGATTAAGCGCGATGACGAAGTGATTACTCGCAACATTCCTATGGATCCGATCGGCACCGATTGGAACGAAGTCGCAAAGCGCGAGCAAAAACGATTCGGATTCTTCAAGCGCGCAGATATCTGGTTCCATAAAATCGTAAACGTATTCTTTTGGCTTGGTTTCGGCATTGCGTTGTTTGCTACAGTCATTGCTCCGGCTCCGTTCAACTTTGTAATCCTTGGATTGTATGCGTTTATGTTCATTCTGACGCTTACCGGTTTTAGCGGAAAGAAATACGGCGGCGTTCGCAATAGAAATGGCGATCCATTAGCATTTGCCATTATCCGCATCTTTAATGCAGAGCTGCATCGCGAAATCGCTCACAAGGTAACCACCCCAAACGGAAAGTATTACGCTATTATTCCAAAAGGCAGATATTACGTAACTATCGAGAATAAAAACCTCGATGGCACCTATACCAAAGTCTATACTTCTGAGGTTATGGATATCAATCACGGCATCCTTAAAAAAGATTTTAAGACCTTGTAATCAGTGAAATACCTCACAAAAACCGCAGTCATTGGCTGCGGTTTTTGTATCGCTTGCTTTTTTCTCACGTATTTTGTATAGTACAGCCTACGAGTCTTTGAAGGACTTCTTTTATTTTGTCTTACATTCATGGCAACCATTAACCAACTAGTACGAAAAGGACGCAAAAAAATCGTCCGCAAATCAAAAGCGGTGGCTCTTTCACGTGGTTTCAACACCATTGAAAACCGCCCAACCTATTTCCCTGCGCCTTTCAAGCGCGGAGTATGCACCAAGGTAACCACTACCACTCCTAAAAAGCCTAACTCAGCGCTTCGCAAGATCGCCCGTGTTCGCTTGACCAACGGTTTGGAAGTAACTGCGTATATTCCAGGTATGGGACACAACCTACAGGAACACAGCGTGGTAATGTTGCGCGGTGGACGTGTAAAGGACTTGATCGGAGTTCGTTATACTATCGTTCGTGGAGTATTGGATGCTCAGGGAGTAGACAAGCGACGCCAGTCACGTTCACGCTACGGTGCCAAGAAGCCTAAGGCTGCCAAATAATTTTCTATTTTATGCGACACAAAGTAACCAACAGAAACATCCCCGTAGCTGATTCAATCTATAACTCAGCAAAGGTAAGCAAGCTGATCAACTACGTCATGCTAGCCGGCAAGAAGGATGCTGCACGAAAAATCGTGTACAAGTGCTTCGATCTTATCAAGGAAAAGACGAACCAGGATCCTATCGAAGTTCTGGAAACTGCCCTTAAAAACGCAGGTCCAGTAGCCGAAGTACGCTCACGACGCGTCGGAGGTGCGAACTATCAGGTTCCCCGCGAAGTTCGTCCAGAACGCCGCCTAGCACTCGCTATGCGATGGATCAAGGAAGAGGCTCGCAACAAGAAGGGACAGCCAATGCATATCAAGCTTGCTGATGAATTGATTGCAGCAGCAAACAATGAAGGTGGAGCCGTAAAGCGCCGTGAGAATACTCACAAGATGGCAGAAGCCAACAAGGCGTTTGCACACTTCAGCTGGTAATTCCAAACCTATAAAAGAAAACCCCAATTCGGGGTTTTCTTTTTGCCCGTTTGTGGTACAGTGTCGGCAAAACAACTAAAAAATGAAAACACATC
>CAYRNU010000036.1:0-6186 GCA_964425795.1 uncultured Candidatus Saccharibacteria bacterium
GAAGCGTCCTGAGAAGGAGTGATAGATTGTTTTGCGCCGGCATCATTTGGATTAACGACCGGTCCTACGTTTACCAATACATCACGTTTTGGATTATAGATGATTGCCTGCTGCGAATATATGAACACTACGTCGCCATTCTGCGCATTTTTAAAAAACGGCTGATCAGCAAGCACGCTAACATCCTGGATGACTGCAACCGTAGGAGCGCCTTCAGGGAGAACTATATGTCGGGCAACCGCCTTGGTCATATTGGCAATTTCTTTTTCTGATATCTGCTGTGAAGCATTCTGGCTATTCAGCTGAATTTTTGCCTTCTGATAATTCATGTACGACCAAACAAACGCCGCAACTGCAGCGACAAATAGAATAAACAATACTACGGTAAGGCGCGATAGCATGCGCAAAATTTTTCTCACTAGCTTCAGGATCATAGGCATACAAATTAACTGATTATTATATTGATACAGTATACTCCAATTTTTTATTTGGAATCTAATAAAATTTGCTATTTCTTTTGTTCAGCAATCCATCCGGCATACCGTGACGCCATTACTTCAAAGCTTCGCTTGTTATCAGCAACAATGTCTTTTCCCGAAACCATTGCAACAGAAGCATTCAAATTAATCGCTGATTTGTGTGTTGGAATTTTCTGCAGATACGCTTCACGCTTTTTTGCAGTAGAGAGCATTTTTGATAGAGGCATCGTAGCTACCGAAAGCCATGCCTTTGCAGACAACTTTTTGCCCGTAGCAAGGACCACGAATTCCTTGAATGTTTTTGAGGCGCCCAACTTCCAAACCTTTTCCATCTCTTTACCAACCTTCTTATTGTCTACGATATAATTATATTTTTTATAAAAATACTCGCGCCACTGAGAAAGCGCCAACGTGGCAAGACCATATCCTTGATACGAACACGCGCTTGTCCAGCTATAGAGATGAGGCACATTTAAAATATAAAGCGACGACTCACTGCGATCAAAATATTTCTGCCAAACTTTTTGCGCAATTGAGATCACCTTCTGCGATGTCAGATTTTTTTCTGCATACACCTCGCGTTCAAAATTAGTCACAAATAATATACCCATCAAACCTAGGGGCGCCGTGACATGCAAACGCTCAAGCTTACGCTTGTGCAGATCAAACGGATACGCGGTGTCGTTGGTATTTTTTGCATATCGACTTTTCCATTCATAACTAGAGAGAATACTATCGATAAACATGCTCTGGGTTTCAGCCCATGCGGTCGACATTGGCGGATATTCGTGATTCAAACATGTTTCTGTTTGGACAGTATTCAAAAAATGCGCAGCATGTCCGCCTTCATGGAACAATGTATTGTATCCCTGGAACGCTGATCCCGGCTGATCTAGTACCACATTGCACGTAAAATTAGATGATCCAGGCATGCGCTTCCCTTTTTTATAGTGCACGAGTTCTGGCCAATGGCAAAAACCATTGCTGTATTTTCCTTCGCGATCCAATAGGTCCAATTGTAATTTCGCTTTTTTGAAATCAATACCTAGAGCGGCAAATGAACGACCCCAACGGGATACTGCCTCTTCGAACGGAAAATACTGATCCTCTTCTTTTGCAAAATCACCCGACATCATAAAACCAAAGTTCCAAGGCTTGCGTAGTCGAGGTTTGTGCTTTTCAAGATTGCGAATATCTTTGAATGCATATTTTGTCTTCTCGTATATTTCGTCAAAGATTGCAAACAGCTCATCCTTGGTCATACCCTCTTCCTGCATAATCTTGAATGCATAAAAATCTTCATATCCAAGAGCCCGAGCATACTGATTCAACAATCCCACATATCGCACATACAGATCTAAATTCGTATGCGCGAGTTGTTCCGTCGCTTCAAAACATGCCTTACGCAATGATTCATCGCTGTGCGTGCGCATCATGGAATACATCTTCAACTCTGATGCCTTGACGAATTTTTTTGTCTTTGGGTCGACATATCCTTCCTTGCGGTTGGTACGATTTTTATGCATCTGCGTTTCAATGGCGTCGATTTCCTTTTTAATCTCCAGCACGCTTGCAGGCGTTTGATACAGCTCAAAGAATTTTTTCCAGTGCATCAGCCGCTTGCGATCTTTAGGCTGCGCGGATTCCATCGCAACGACAACCTTCATATGCAATTTTGCATCGGCCTTGAACGAGTCAATTGCCGCTAGCGCCTCGTCTTTTTTCACATCAACTGAATGATCACCCATATACGATGTCCAAAAATATTCCTCGTACGTTTTATGAAGCTTTAGATGAGTTGCGTTCAAAAAATCAAGCAACTGCGTTTGGGAAATTTTTGGTATGGCCTTTTTCATATGGGATACAGTATATCAGAATGCCCTACAGAATCGCCTCGAGTAGTTCAGGAAATGCCGTAGTTTCCATATCTTCTTTTGTAAAGTGACCCCTATCGCTAAATGTATGCAATACCAGATTTGGAATTGCGGCTTGTATATTTTTTACCGTTGTGTGCATTTCTTGTTCATCATCTTGCGAAATAAATATATGAATGCCATCGGCCCGTTCTGCAATACTAGGATCGATGCTGCAATCAAAAAATCCGCTCGGCAATGTATGATTGGGGTCCATCCATGGAGCAACCAGAATTAGCTTCCCCGCCTTGATGGTATTTTCAGAAAGCCAGCGCACTAAAAAACCCGCGCCGCCACTGTGACCAATCAGTACCGTTTCGCTATCGATATGAAATTGCTCAAACACTTGTTTCCATTCTTCGTATATAGGTTCATACGGTTTTGGGAGCTCTAGGGCATCCACGGCGATTCCCTTTGCCTCCAACTGCTCCTCGAGCCAAGGAATCCAATGCTGCTGTGCTTGCATAGGATTTGCATCGTAATCATGCCTATCAGTCATGCCGTGTAAAATAATCGCTGTTTTCATATCGATATTATACGCGCTTAAAAAATTTTCTAGAAATAAGCACAACCATCGTCAATGCAAGAGCGGTCAAGTACAGCGGAAACACAATAATGCCGTATATCCATTTTCCGGCAGCGACTAGTCCTAGCAGATAGGCTATCAGATACACAATCCACGCCTTGATATCTTCCGACTCAGGCTGTCTGTATGTTTTGACGATTGTCGGCAGCGCAGCAAAACAATCTGCGACAATATTCAATGTCAGCCCCCACACTGGATTACCCGACACGATCCACACTATTAACGCAGCAATGCTGATTCCCATGCATAGATAATCAAACTTCCGTATTGTTCCGTCCCAGTATTTAAAAGAGAGTATCGCAATAGTGAGTGGCCCTAAAAGATTAACCACGGCGAGCCATAGCGTATCGCGAGCACCGCTTGCCCAATACGTTATCAAGGTAACTGCCCCGATCAGCGCCCACAGGCACCAGCTGATCGGATGCGGTTCAGTTTTATTGCCAACAATTGATACGATATAGGGAATAATTGCAGAGAGTGCAATTACAGCTGAAACGATTCCTAAGATTGAATACAAATTCATAGCATCAGCGTACCCTAAAAATAGTTTTCTTGCGAAGCATCAAAAAAATGCTACTCTGGGAGCATATTGTCGGATCGTCTAATGGTAGGACATCAGGTTTTGGTCCTGAGTATCTAGGTTCGAATCCTAGTCCGACAACAATGAGCAAGAAAATAATCATTTTTGATATGGACGGAGTGCTGTTTGATACCAGCGAAATCGCCCACCGAGAAGCATGCAGGCAGCGTCCGGGATTTACTGTAGCAATGGCAAAAGAAATGCTCTGCGGTAATTTCCACGAAGAAATCAAAAAAGTCCCAATTCCAAAAATAGAAGAAACTGAAGAGGAAGCCTTGTTCCATGCTGCCCGATATGGCGAAGAAAAAGCCAAGGCGCCTATGTTTGAGGGCATACTTGAAATGCTCAGAAACCTCCATGTGCAAGGTTACACTCTAACCATGAACACCTCAGCAAAAACACGCTACTGTGTGCCATTGCTGGAACGAGCGGGAATCATTGACGTATTTGATTACCTCGGAACTATGGAAATTTCAACCAGCAAGGTTGATAAATTCAAAATAATAGCTGAGAAATACGGAACCCGTCCGCAAGATATGCTGTTTATAACCGATACCCTTGGCGATTTACGAGAAGCGGACATCGCAATGGTTCCTACAATTGCAGTGACCTGGGGCATGCATGACCGCAGTTTCTTCAGCCGCGACCATCATGAAAATCTAGTAAGCGTTGTTGATTCCGTTACAGAACTAGAACACTACATCCTAAACAACAAGGAATCTATTCTCCTATAACCAGTATTTCCAAAAACAATATTGGATGTTTGGTTCGCGCTAAATCAGGTGCGCCCTGCAACAATTTCAAAAGCAATTGCGAATCAATTCCCTTTCCTTCTTTTGCTATTTTTTGTAGCACCACAAATTCATCTTCGCTATAGCGTTCTTTGTGGTTCGCAAGCAGTTCCTGATTGCCAAATCGCAATACCAAAACGGTACGCAATGCATCAAGCGTTAGTTCAAGGAACATGCCAATATTAGTATCAAGCGTAGCAAGCGTTTCTAGCGCTCTTACCGTATCTTGATGATTTTTTGCAGCCAATGACTCAACGAATTGCATTACCAGTGCTCGCGGAGGCACTCCGGTTACGGCTCGAATTTCGCCTTCGGATAATTGCTTGTCAGCAGACAACAATAATACCTTTTCCAATACACCTAATGTATCACGGAATGATCCGTCACCTGACCGCGCTATCAGTTCTGCATTTTCACGGGCAAGTTTGATTCCTTCTTTTTTTGCAATATCCACCACGAAATCAGTCAGCGTTGCAACTGAAGGAATTTTAAATGTGTATGACTGGCAACGAGACACTACCGTATCCAAAACTTTTTCTTTTTCAGTCGTAGCCAAAATAAATACGACGTGATGCGGCGGCTCTTCCAGTGTCTTCAACAAAGTATTGAACGCGTCCTTCGTCAGCATATGCACTTCATCGATGATGTAGACCTTGTATTTGGACTCCAGTGGCAAGGTCGATACACCTGCAATCAAATCACGGGCAGCGTCTACCTTTCTGTTTGAAGCGGCATCAATTTCATAGATATCATTCGCACTAGTACCCAAGGCTTTTGCAAAGATACGAGCAAGCGACGTTTTTCCGGTTCCTCGACCTCCCGAAAAAAGATATGCGTGCGAAGGGGTTCCCTTTAGAGCAGTGGACCGCAAAACTGATACGATATGATCCTGCCCAATGACAGCATCGAAATCAGCTGATCGATATTTGCGATACAACGATTGGTAGTGTTGTGAGGACTCGCTATGAGACGGGTTTTTTTTCGCTGTCATATTATTCAACAATATTAGTATTGCCGTTCTTCTTTTTCTTGCTTTTCTTTTTCTTTTGGGCACGCTCGATACCGCGTTCTACGAACTGGATGATTTCATCCGCAACATCGATTTTCGTTGTCTTTTCGATACCTTCCAATCCCGGAGATGAGTTTACTTCAAGAATCAATGGACCATTTTTTGACTGCATCATGTCGACACCCGCAATCGAAAGACCGAGACATTTTGCGGCTTCAATTGCCGCTGCAGTTTCTTTTTTTGATAATTCTATGTTTTCAGCATGCCCTCCACGGTGCAGATTTGAACGGAAGTCACCTGATGTCCCCTGTCGTTTCATCGCAGCAACCACCTTGCCATCTACCACAAACGCGCGGATATCAGCTCCGCCCGCTTCTTTGATGAATTCCTGAATCAAAATGTTTTCTTTCAATCCCGAAAAGGCTTCAATCATCGACTTTGCAGACTGACGCGTTTCAGCAAGAACGACTCCTAATCCCTGAGTCCCTTCCAGCACCTTGATGATGAGCGGCGCACCGCCTACCAGGTCAATCAGGTGATCTACGTCTTTGTCTTTTGGAAACTTCGCAAATACCGATTTTGGAATACCTAGTCCGATTTTTGATAACATCTGCAGGCTTCGCAATTTGTCGCGAGAGCGGATCAACGCGACTGGATTCAATGATGAAAACACCTTCATCGTTTCAAAATGACGAACCACGGCAGAACCGAAAAACGATACCGATGCACCGATACGCGGCACGACTGCGTCCAGGTTTTCAAGGGTTACGCCGTTATACTGAACGGCAGGTTTGCCCTTTTCCATCACCAAGTTACATTTGGTGTGAT
>CAYRNU010000037.1:0-6049 GCA_964425795.1 uncultured Candidatus Saccharibacteria bacterium
TGGCTAGAAGTCATGGGAGCCGGCATGATCCATCCGAATGTTTTGAAGAATGTTGGAATAAATCCTGATGAATGCCAGGGGTTTGCCTTTGGCGGCGGTGTCGATCGCATCCTGATGGTAAAGCATGATATTCCTGATGTGCGGTATTTGTATCAGGGAGATTTGCGAATTAATCAGTGGTAATGGTATGAAAATTTCCTATAACTGGATCAAACGATATATCGATGACGAACTTCCAAGTCCTGAAAAGCTGGAGGAGATTTTTACGTTCAAATTATGCGAAGTAGAAGGTATTGAAAAACTGCCTGACGGTGATTCAATTTTGGATTTAAATATTTTACCTAATCGCGCGCATGATTTGTTGTCGCACTATGGCGTCGCAAAAGAAGTTGCAGGAATGTTGAATCTATCATTCAAAGACCCAAATAGTTACATCATTCCCGAATCACAACCTACGAAATTGGAAATCAAGCTGGAATCAGATGTCTGTCGTCGTTATAGCGGACGTATTATCCGCAACATCGTTATCGCTCCATCGCCGGAATGGATTGTGAAATCACTGGAATCAATCGGACAGAAAAGTATTAATAATATCGTTGATGCTACAAACTTGGTCATGTTTGATTGTGGTCAGCCGTGCCATGCCTTTGATGCTAAAAAACTGGCAAGTGAATATATTGTTGTTCGTGCTGCAAATGCAGGAGAAAAAATTACGACGCTGACAGGACAGGATGTTGAACTGAAAGAAACCGACCATGTGATTGCTGACGCCAATCAAGCTCTTGCCGTTGCAGGAGTAAAAGGTGGAACAGCTGCTGAAGTTGATGCGAATACGACTGATATTGTAATCGAAGTCGCGAACTTTGACCCTGTTGCCGTGCGCAAAACTGCGCGCCGTTTGGGATTATTGACCGACTCAGCAAAGCGTTTTGAAAATGATCTATCGCCAGAGCTGTGTGATTTTGCAATGACAAAGTTAACCAGCCTGATTGCAAAGCTGTGTCCAGACGCCGTCTTTGAAGACGTTGTTGATGTCTACCCAAATCCGCAGGAATCACGAACGGTGGAATTTTCTGTTGCTTGGATCAATCGCCAGCTGGGAACCAATTTATCAGAAGACGAAATGACAACTATTTTGACTAATTACGGTTATGAAATTTCTGGATCAGGAGATATGCGAACACTGCATGTTCCTGCGCTTCGATTGGATCTGACCGGCCAGCACGACATCGCAGAAGAAGTGTTGCGATTGTATGGATTGGAAAATATTGCAGCCGCGCCGCTTTCGCTTTCAGATAAGCCAAAGGTGAATGAAACCGTCTATCGTATGCTCGCGGCTCGCAAGAAACTGATCGCAGACGGTTATCGTGAAGTGATGACCTATAGTTTCCGCAAGAAAGGGGAATTTGAAGTCGCGCGCGGCGTTGGCGACAAGGCAGCGCTTCGCAAAAACCTGACTGACGGATTGAAAGAGAGTTTTGATATGAATAAATTGAATGCGCCGCTGATGGGCATTGCTGAAGTGAAGTTGTTTGAAATCGGTAACGTATTTCCAAAGGACGGCGAAGTGACGCATATTGCCATTGCTGACAAAAAGGGAATCTTTGAAATGACACTGGAAGCATGGGCAGAAGAAAACAAAATCACTATAGGCGATTCATATGCTGATGTCGTTCCTGAGAAAGCCGATGCATCAGAACATTTTGCTGCATGGAGCCAGTATCCGTTCATGGTGCGCGATATTGCGTTGTGGGTCCCTGAATCTGTAACCGAAAGCGATATCGTAGCGATCATAAATGAACACAAGGGAAATCTGGTCGTTCGTGGACCCGAGCTGTTTGATACCTTTGCCAAAGATGGCAGGATATCATACGCATTCCGCCTGGTATTCCAGTCATTTGAAAAGACGTTAGCCGATACTGACGTAGAACCTTTTACTGCGGCAATTTATAGCGTGCTGCGGGCAGTTCCTGGTTCCGAAATCCGTTAAATCTTTACTTTTTAGCAATATTACCTATAATGGTGCCCATGATTACGATTCACGCAACAAACAAAGATACTAGTATGACTATGGCGCAGATTCGCGCTGCAGGTTTGATTCCGGCTGTTCTCTATGGCGGCGGCATCGAAGGTTCATTGGCAGTAACCCTAAAAAAGGATGAATTCAAGAAGGCATGGCAGGAAGCGGGAACCTCATCGGCTATTTCAGTCGTTGCGTCAAACGGAACCCATGATGCATTGATCCATGAATTCCAGACAGATCCCATGACTGGGGCCGTTATTCATGCTGACCTTATGATATTGGAAAAGGGCAAGGTAGTAGAGGTAGAAGTTGAGCTTGAATTCGTAGGAGTTTCTCCTGCTGTAAAATCAAACCTAGGCAGCCTAACCAAGAACCTGCATACTATCGAAGTTGAAGCAATGCCAAAAGACTTGCCTCAGAACATCGAAGTGGACATCTCATCACTTGCAAACGTTCACGATCATATCACTGCTGGTGATTTGAAGCTTCCAAACGGAGTAACTCTAAAGACAGAAGCCGATTCGATCGTTGCCGTAATCAATGCTGCACACGAGGAAGAAGCAGAATCAGGAGACACTACTATTGATTTCGCTTCAATCGAAGTTGAAAAGAAAGGAAAGGAAGAAAAAACAGAAGAATAATCTCTGTTTCGCTATCAACAGCCCCGGAAACGGGGCTGTTGTGCGTATGATATAATTGTCCCGTACGTCACCTACTATATATGCAACGAATTTTCAAAAAAGTAATCGCTAGTTTTTTATTGGTAACGCTTGTGTTTATTACTGCTCATTCAGTTTTTGTTACTGAGGCAGCCGAGGCGCTTCCTCCCGTATGTTCCGCTCCAAAAGATGAGGAACAAAAGAAACAATGTGAACAGCTAGTAAAGGCCGAAAAGGAATACGAGCAGGCAATCAAAGAATTGCAGGAGGCAAAGAAAAACGTCAATACGACTCAGGACATGATTAATGTGCTTGAAAAAAACGTAAAGACAACGCAAAGCGACATCCAAAAGAAAAGCGCGCAGATTACCGCAATCTCTAAGGATATTTCAAACAAAAGCAATACGATTGCTCAGCTTTCAAGTGAACTGGATCGTGAAAAATCATCCTTGGCCCAAATTATCCGCAAGAAAAACGAGTTGGATAATTATACGCTGTTTGAATACCTATTGAGCTCTGAAAACGTTTCTGAATTTTACGGCGATGCCGATTCGTTTGATTTTATTCAAGGTTCATTGGCGGAATCATTCAATGATATTGTCTATTTGCAAGGCAAAACCGACGCAGAGCGTCGCGCGTTAATGGAGCGCCGTAATCAGGAAAACGACGTTAAGTATTCATTGGAGCAGTCAAAAAAAGATTTGGAAAATCAAAAAAGCGAACAGACCAAGGTAAAGACTGCCTACGAAAAGGAGGCTAAAACAAAAGAACAGCTTGCGGCGCAACGTAAAGCCGAAGCTGATTCGATTCGTGCGGCATTGGTACGATTCCAGGGTAGTGGTATTACCGCTCGCTCGATTTCATTTGGTGAAGCCTACGATTATGCAAAAATTGCTTCGACCAAGACCGGCGTTCGTCCTGCGTTTATTATGGCTATCATGCAGCAGGAGACAGGCTTCGGTAACAATGTAGGTGGTTGTAACGTGCGTCAGCGTCCGACCACATCTGATGTTGCTGACGGTATTTATATCAAATCAGGAAATCCGTCACGCAAGACTATGATTCCAAGCAACTTTGATAATTTTGTTTCAATCACCACATCTCTGGGTATGGATTGGAAGACTACGCCGGTATCATGTGCACTAATCCAAAGCGACGGCAGTCTATATGGTTACGGGGGCGCTATGGGGTATACGCAGTTTATTCCAAATACCTGGATGGCCGTTGCAGCGCGCGTGAAATCATTCCTAGGATTGTCTCGAGCTGCAAGCCCATGGGAACCTCGCGACGCGGTTATGGCTACAGCTGTGTTTATGATGGATCAAGGAGCAAGCGCTCAGACCTATTCGGTCGAGTATAATGCTGCTTGCCGCTACTACGGCTCATGCAGCAGCTATGCTACGAGCGTTATGAATAAGGCGACGGCTATTCAGACTACGATCAATCAGCTTGAGAAATTAAACGATTAGTTAGACTGCTTGCACCAAAAAGCGCCTTGTGGTACAGTATTTCGGTTATGAAAAAGGAAATCCATCCAAAAAACTTCCGCCCAGTGGCATTTAAAGACGCGTCAAGCGATGCTGTATTTATTATTGATTCAACAGTGAAAACTGAAGAAACAATAACTCACGAAGGTAAGGAATATCCAATGTTTCAGATTGAAATTTCAAGCGCCTCGCATCCGTTTTACACCGGCAACGAGAAGTCACTCGACCGAACCGGACGTGCTGAAAAATTCAAGCAGCGCATGGCAAAAGCCAAGAAGTAACGCCTCCACAGAACAGCTGTCATGCCCGCATGATGGCTTTTCTATTTGCTTATGAAATACAATCTTGATGAACTAAAACAGAATCAACGAACTGCATATATCGCTCTTGAACTTGAGCGGTTGCTTGGTATGCGTGCAGAAACCGAAGCGCTTGCGGCTGATGAGAGTTTGAAGGAAATGGCAGAAGCTGATCTTGCTGAGATTGATTTACAAATCAAGGCGGTTGAAGCTCAGATTAACGAGATTTTGGAAAAGGAAAAAGAAGAGGAAGAATTTCCCAATGAGATTATTATTGAAATCCGCGCAGGCGTAGGAGGGGATGAAGCGGCGTTGTTTGCTATGAACCTAGCTGAAATGTACGAACGCTATGCTGAAAAAAAACGATGGCAGTGGAAGAAAATTGATGAGTCAACTAATAGCATTGGCGGTTATAAAGAAGTTTCATTCGAGGTAAAGGGCGAAGGTGTATTTAAGGAGCTTCGATGGGAAACAGGCGTGCATCGGGTACAGCGCATTCCCGCAACTGAAAAGCAGGGTCGCATTCATACATCAACTGCCTCAGTTGCCATCTTGCCGATCCGAAAGAAAATTACGATTGAGCTGAATCCTGCAGACCTTGAATTTGAAACATCTCGATCAGGTGGTGCAGGAGGACAGAATGTGAACAAGGTTGAATCAGCCGTGCGTGTCATTCACAAGCCTACCAACGTATCATTCCGTTCGACAGTAGAGCGAACTCAGCTAGCCAATAAGGAACGCGTATTGAATTTGCTGAAATCAAAGCTCCAGCAGATGCATGACGAAGAGGAAGCCAAGAAGCACTCGGCAGATCGCAAAGGGCAGATTGGCTCAGGGGATCGCAGCGAGAAAATTCGCACCTATAACTATCCTCAGGATCGCGTAACCGATCATCGTATCAAGCAAAACTGGTCAAACATTCCGGGAATTATGGTGGGTCAGATCGACAAGATCTTGGACGCTCTGGCTACAGCTGCAGAAACAGGGGAAATGGGAGAAGCAGGGAGCGATGATGAGTAAACTAGTGCGTCTATAGTGTACTTTTACAGATTAACGTGGTATAGTATTCCAGTCAGTATTTCCTCTCAGGAATGAAAGTGAATATTGCATATTTATAAAAAGAGATGCATTTCCAAATCTTGGAGTGTTATCTAGAAAATATGTTTTTGTATGAAGAAATTGTATGTTGCAAGTTTGCCTTATTCGATCACTGATGAACAGCTAGCAGAATACTTTGCTCAGGTTGGAACAGTGGTTTCAGCAGTAGTTATGAAAGACAAGGAAACACGTCGCTCACGCGGATTCGGTTTCGTTGAAATGGCTACCGAAGAAGAAGCAAATGCAGCAATCGAAAAGCTTCACGGAGCAGACATGGAAGGCCGCACTCTTGTAGTGAACATGGCTCGTCCTATGGCGCCTCGTGCATAAGTTCGATATTCACTCAGACAATCCCCGCCAATGGCGGGGATTGTTGCGATATGGGAGTTTTTTTGCTACAGTAGCCTGGTATTTAGGAATATGCGCGAATAGCTCAGTTGGTAGAGCACATCACTGATACTGATGGGGTCCTAGGTTCGAATC